>JBAYNV010000078.1:0-9490 GCA_041678685.1 Clostridia bacterium | reverse complement strand
AAACATGATCTTCTTTTGTGTAGCAAGGTGAAGAAGCCGTAAGGTCGTAATCAAGTGCGACAAGGCGCAGAGGCCTGCTAAGCCTTATGCATACTATCTCGTGTAGGCTGTACCCCATTTTGGTAATCATCCATATGCGTGAATCCAGCCATTCCATTATGTATCCTTTTGTAATGGCGGCATATTTTTCATCGCCAGTTATGTTATATACACCTGCAGGGTCAAAGCCTTCGGTATCATCTTTATGCGTCATAACGGTATCACGCATCCACGTCCATCCAAGGATGCTTTTTCTGTACCTGTAAAGATCATCCTTCCTTATGAGAAGACATGGGCTGTTATCAGGTATGCAGGGGACAGGGGATGCCCACCCTATAGCCTGATCCAGGCCGGGACCGCCGTAAACGGCGCATAACCCGTCCGCGGCATATATCTTCTTTATCGGTGTTTTCATTATGCTGTCCCAGTTCTGGTACCTGCATGAAAGGGTGAAAGATATATTCTCATAAGGAGCCTGCCTGCTGTCTGATATGTATAACAGCCATTTTCTTCTGCCTTTTTTTAAAGGGGCATGTATGGAAACATCATTACCGGTCATGACCAAAAGGGAGCTTTCATATCCGTTCATCCACTTTGAAGGGCATACAGGTACGATGCATATGTACCGGCCGTTCTTACTCATTACCTGCATGAGAGTCGCGCTGTTGTTATCCCATGAATAGAACGGCTGAAGGCGGACAGGCGCGTCATTGTCCGTATAGGTGATGCGTTTCCATTCGTCTGTTTCGCCTGTCTCTTTTTTTGGAGTATGCATCCTGGCATAAACGCTGTCCGTATAAAAATTATTGAAAGTAAAGGAAAGATCTGATGGGGCCTGCATATCATATTCTTCATTAAGTATGACAAGAGGGAGGTCTTTGTATATATCAAGATGTACGTTATATGTATCTGTGTTTTCAAACCGGTACTGTATATCAGCTTCCATATGAAGAGGGTACCGCCGTATATGGGTCGTGATCATGACTGTCTGAAGCCTGGTATCCATATTTCCGGCAGCGGATAATGTGCCATTCGATATGAGTTTTACGGGCGGGGGCACAAAAGATCCGTACGAACCTGATACCGGCAAGATGCATATGAGAGGACCTGCCGCTATCTTTACCTCACTATATGTCCTGTTTATGGTCCCAAACAAAGGCCTGTTTACAGGCAGGTCATTTTCCATGACCGTGAAATTCCTCTTCTCAAAGGGCTGCAAAGATAATATCATGCCTATCCTTAGGTCATTTCCCTTAAGCGATATGAGATCATATTCCAAAACACGGTCAGACTCATCAATTACCGAAAGCATATCTGCCTTGCAGCGTTTTGTAAGCCTTATACTGAGCTTCACATACTGGGAAGGCCATGCCATCCCTAATTGCTCACATATATAGACCATGCCGGCTTTATTCATTATGCCTCCGAAACGCTGATGACTGCCGTGATCTCGTCAGAAACGCCACACTGATCTTCTGCTGATATAACAAACGTATTTATGCCTATATCGCTTTTCCCGGGTGTGCCGCTCATATACCCGTCATATGACCGTATGCCAAGCCATGGCGGGCCCTTTATGGAATACTTTAGTATCTGCTGATCAAGATAATGTGTATACATCGGTCTCTCAGGCAGCCTGTTGAAGTGCAGCTGGCCGAAAGACGATATGCTGGCGATATATCCGGAATATTCCTTCCCTGCTGTGGCACGGCTTCGTATCGATCCTTTCACTATATACGGATGAGGGCAGCTGACATACGGTGAAGGCGCGCTTCTTGCCCCGTTTTTATCCACCGCGCACACGCGGTAGTAACAGTAAGCCTTGTGGGCGGCTTTTTCCCCGGTTATATCAAACGATGGCGATACAGTGTCTGCTATATGGTTTTTTGGGTATATCTCGCTGACAGCGGGAGAAGAGCGCCTGTTTACCCATACCTCATACGGTACCATATGAGGATCAAATCCCTGCTCGTCGCTTCCATATACCTCGTAATATTCAGCGTCCCGCGATTTTTCCCATGAAAGGGACAGCGACCTTCCATCCTGAAGAAATTCTATATGATCTATTCTTTTTGGGGCATCCCATATGAAGCTGCCGGGCTTGCTCCACGGCCCCCATATCCCTGTTTCATATGCTGCCCTTACGCGCCAGAAATACCTTTTTGACGGGACAAGAAGTTTTGAACAGTCTATGTCCAGCCTGTTATTATCCACTGTCTGCGAAAAAACAGGAGCGTAAGGCCACGCAAAGTCATCCCTGTCACTGAGTATGAAATCATATATGCAGCCTTTATTGCCTGTCCATGTAAAAGGCATGGAACCATCTTTATGGTCTAAAATGACGGAAGCCAAAGGATAGGGAAGCGATTCTTTATATCTCTGTGTGATCCTTAAACAGGCTTTTAAAGACGCGACAAGATCAAAGCTGTTGACACCAAAATGCAGCCGCGGAAGCGTAAGCCTGTTGGCCGTAAAGCAGACAGTGATCTCCTCTATGGAGTATTTCGCATCCGAAGGCATGAATTCTACGGTCATATCCTTGCAGTCCGTAAGGCTGTCCTTAAGTGGTATCATGGTCATGAAATCGGTATTGGAATGACTGCTTACCGTCTCTGTTTTCCCGTTTACAGATATATCCAGAGAACCTTCATTGATTTTTCCTTTTATTATTACTCCTATGACAGGATACGGGCAGTCTGTGGTATATCTTCGCAAATCGCTTTTTGGAAATATGCTTTTGTATCCTGCGGCCATATCACTGCCAAATCCGAATCCCATTATCTCACCAGGCTTTAAGGTGTACTCAATAGTATACGGATCTTTGTATTCTTCTTTCCATTTTGTGCTCCAGCTGTCTGCATATCCAAAAAGCGAGGCCAGTTCTCCGATCTCGACCGTTCCTGACCTGTTAACGAGATAGTGATCCTCACATAACTGCTCATATGAGCATATGTTTCCCAAGCTGTCGCGTATATATGATCCTTTATACGGTGAGCATGCTCCGTAAAGAGTATCAAGAAAATGATTCCTGCCGTCGAAAAACAGCTCCGTCACAGCATGGCTCCCGTTGCTTAAACTGCCTGTTCTTGCCTTAATGCCAGCCGCTGCGGAAAGCAGGGCAAAATATCCGTTGAATGTGCCGCATACTCCCGTACCGTAGCCGTTATAGAACCTGACAACGCCTGTTCTGGGCCATGTGACGCCTTTTACGGTATTCTTTCTTATAAAGTCCCAGATGGATAAAGCTTTTTCCTCCTGTGTTTTCGCTTTACCGCATGCCATATCCATGATGCCTTCAAGACAGCTCCAGTCATGGCCGTTTGCTATAAGCTTTTTAACCGTGACCGTATCGGAAGATATATTTTCTATGCTGTATGAAATATTGTTTTCATATAATGGGGATATATTATTAGCAGCCGCAGTGTTGATATAGTCTGCCGTTGTTTTGGTTTCTAAAGTATATGAATAGGAGCCGGTATCCGGTACCGTAACATTTTCAACATGGGATATGATTGGGTTCCATAAGCATCCGGACATGATCTTATCCGGATCTGTAACACCTGAAAGAAGAGTATCTTCTTTGTCTTTTAAACAATAGGAACCGATCATGCTTCCGTTCATGTCCAGAAGGGTAAGAACAGCAGGTTCGATGCCTTCATCAGGCTCAATAAATACATGTATGATACTGTCTTTTAAGGTTATATGATATGGAGCGTGAAGATATGGCCCGAAAGATCTTCCGGTCGAACCATGAAAACATATGAGCCTGTTATTAGGCTTATCGCAGACTATATATCTGTCATTTATGAATGCCGCGCTTACGGCTTCGCCTATGGTGTCGGGTATGGAAGCTATATGTGAAAGGACAGTAGAATCCGAAAGCACAACAGATGAACGGGTCTGATCCCAAAACATTGAGCATATATCATTACCGGTGCTTTTAAAGATACATGGATATGCCATTTTTTATTTTCCAATCGTAATGACTATAGCCATATATTAGCATGAAAATATCCTGTTATCAAACAGCAGCGTTTATGCCGTCAGGATATGAGATGCTTATAGCGTCTCCTTCGCTGTTGTTCTGCTTTATATTTCTTACTGTCACGCCTGATACCTTCGCGGTGCACATGAAAGCATATTTTGAAAACTCTGATGTTACATTTTCGATGCTTATGTCGTGTATGTCATTATCTTTATAGTTTTCGCCGTACCCAGTATATATCCTTACGGTAGCCTCACGTTTTCCGGCAGAAGTCTCCGAAATATTCTTTATATCTATGTTATATATCTTAAGTCCGTCTGCCGCACAGCATATGACACCGTGGCACAAACCTCCCGTATGTACATTGTTTATCGATATGTCGTGCACATCGAGCGATCTGCTTTTTTCAAGAGCGACCGAAAGTGCAGGTTCCAGAGTATACAGATAATTTTTGTATGGGAATTTATTATGGCCAAAAAACAGGGCAGTACAGGCCACCGTATCGTCCGAAGTATTTCCGGTTATATTATCCACTCTGCAGTCATGGCACCCGGCCCTAAAATCGATGCCGTCTCCATTTTTTACCGATGATGTTATCGATATGTCATGTATATTGCCATGTGAGCAGAGCTCAAATGTCATGGCCCAGCACCGTGTCTGTGTAAGCTCAAGATCCGATATCTCGAAGTTATCACAGCGGGAGAGGAGTATCTGATATGTTCTCCAGCCCCAGAAATCGCCGGTCATATCCTGTTCCTGATTCAGTACGAAGTGCCTGCTTCTCATGTTGATATCACACCCCACGATACGGGCGTTGTTCTTACCCTTGATGCTGATGTTTCTTATAGGACCGACAAGAAGCGGGGAGCCATATGGGTTTTTAAAGTCTACTATATGGTTATTGCCGCGGAAAACATTATCAAAGACATAATTATTCTGCTTTATCATGCAGCCGTCAATAATGACGTCAGTGTCATCTGAAAGTATTATCGCTTCATCTATGTACCAGTCTTTACTGTCAAAGATTATGGTCTTCCTTCCAATACATTCTGTTGCATCATATAGGCATTCTCTTATGCTTTCGCTATCTGTCCTCTTTGACTTGATATAGTCCTTAGCATAATATTTCATCATAATGAGACCCCCTATGACATATACTAATATGTATATATTATATATCATATGCAGGTGATATTATGAATAAATATACGAAACACGATAAAAAATTCAGAAGCACCAAAAACGACAAACAGATCTGTCAGTTACAGTGATTTGCCGAGGTTGTATGCTCTCTTCAGGCATTCCTTACCCGTAACATCGCCTTTTTTCCATACTCCGTTACCTATGATGACGCCGGCATTAGCGACCCCGTCCAAGCACCCTACAAATGCCTTGAATCCGTCTATTGCCAGATCCATAGTGCTTATCCTTGCATCCGCAGCCGTAACGATAAGTGCTGCTTTCTTGAAATGGACTTTCCTGTAAATAGGGTAAGTGCGGTCTATGAGGGTCTTTAACTGTGCGGACATGTTATAGAAATATATAGGGGTAGCGAATACTACCACGTCAGCATCCTGCAATGCGTTTATGACCGATATCATATCGTCTTTCTGTACGCATTTACCGCCGTTATTCTGACAGCAGTCACATGCCAGGCATCCGTTTATATTCATTCCTTCAGTATTGAGCTTTACAGCATCATTACCGGCGTCTTTAGCTCCCTTTAATACCTGATCGCACAGAAGATCTGAATTGCCGCCTCTTCTCGGGCTTGTGGATATAACTAGTACTTTACTCATGGGATATCTCCTTTGATGTTATACATATCAATACAGGTATTATATCATTCTGTGAATTGAATGTTTCGTGATTCCATTTAATTGGAGTATATGCACAATATACCTGTTTACTTAATATATCTTTTTAGTTCATCATAGAAATTTTCATGTGTTCCTGCAAGGATAACGACTATATATTTACCGTTGTCCTCAAAAATTCTATATGCGATTTCATGATTTATCCGATTATAATAAACATCATAACAGTAAATACCGGAAAGGTTTGCAGTTTTCAACTGTCCTATATATGGATCTGCGGATATTTCATCGAGTGCGTCGCGAAATGCTTTTTTCAGATGTATATCTTTAAGCTTTTTTAAATACTTTTCTGCTGATCTAGTAAACCGGATATCAAACATAAATCAGTCCTCTGAGTCGAATATATCATGCATCGTAGCACCTTTGCCTGTTTTTGCTATATCTTCAGCTTCTAACATTAATGCTTCGACAGCTGGACGTATTTTTTTGCTTGTTTCTTTGAATCTGTCAAGTAAGGTCTGACCTTCGTAGCCTTGCTGGATCAGATCCTTAAGGATCTGTTCCGCAAATTCGCCTCCGGCATTCTCATTAAAGGGACGAATGATGATCGATCCGCCATTTAGGATACATTCAGCTGTATCACCAATGCTTAAAGCTTCAAAAAATTTCTGTGGGATAGTGATCTGTCGTTTCCCTGAGATATGTATGATTTTTCTTTCTACCGTATCATTAATTATTGCAGTTGTCATGTGATTTCCTCCTCCATTACTTTTGTATGCACAATTACTAGGAAATCATTATAACAAAGAAAATAGGATATGTCAAAATTAATTAAATTAATGAAATATCATAGTCTATTCCTTATAGGTACCCAGTCTAAAATACTTCGCATTAATCAGAATCTGAAAAGACGCTAAATAGTACACTTTATTATATTTTGTGATATTATGGATGCAAGTTTAAAATATAGCAAAATTCTACATATTCTACAGAGGGGACTCATCATTATGTTTATATACGAGGGTATCAAGACAGAATTTCTGAATGATGTCGAAAGAGACACCATAGCTGTTAAACTGAAAAGTTCGATTTATGAAAGGATGCACAGGAACATAACTGATAATGAGTACCGTTCTTGGGAGAACTCATTACTGAATATGTATAAGGTTTTGAATGACGGTAATATACCAGCAGATTCAGGTATAGCTATCGAATACAATATCCCGCAGACATCGATGAGGATAGATTTCCTGATATCAGGATATAATGAAAACAACAGGAATGATGTTGTCATAGTTGAACTCAAACAATGGGAGAAAATAAAACTGGTTGCGGGGAGTGATGCCCTTGTGGAAACCTATACCGGTAAGGCGCTTCGAAATGTCGTTCATCCTTCATATCAGGCATGGTCATACAGCACGATGATAAAAGACTATAACGAAGCGGTGCAGAACGGTAAGATCGGACTTGCACCGTGTTCATATATGCACAATTACCGCAGGACCGACAACGATCCCATAGATAACATGATGTATGACACATATTTGGTTGAAGCGCCCGTATTTACCAAAGGTGAAGTGGAGAAATTACGCGGATTTATAAAAAAATATATAAATAAAGGTGATAACAAACAGGTACTGTATCTGATTGAAAACGGTAAGATAAAACCTTCAAAAAGCCTGCAGGATTCCATAGCCGGAATGCTCCGTGGCAACAGGGAATTCATAATGATAGATGATCAGAAGGTCGTATATGAGGAAGTGCTGGATGTATCAAAAAAATCCAAAAACGATAACAAAAAAAGAGTAGTCATTATAAAGGGAGGACCGGGAACGGGCAAGACGGTTGTAGCTGTCAATCTGTTATCTGCTCTGACCAATGATGGCCAGGTATGTCAGTATGTGACAAAGAACAGCACCCCAAGAAATGTATTCCTAAAGAAACTGAAAGGCAAGATAAAAAAGAACAGCGTTGATAATATGTTCAAGGGTTCAGGCATATATACCGATGCGGGAAATAATGTGATCGATACTATTCTGGCAGATGAAGCCCATAGATTAAATGCAAAGTCCGGCATGTTTTCCAATTATGGGGAAAATCAGATCAAAGAGATAATAAATGCCGCAAAATGCAGTGTGTTTTTCATAGATGAAAGACAGAAGGTAACTATGAAAGACATCGGCAGCGTTCAGGAAATTGAAAAGTGGGCAAAGAAAGCAGGGGCTCAGGTTTATTATAACGAACTCGTATCGCAATTCCGATGCAACGGCTCAGACGGATATCCTGCATGGATCGATGATGTCTTAGGTATAAGAGAAACTGCGGATTTTGATCTTGAAGGTGTAGATTTCGATATAAGGGTATTTGATTCACCAAACGATATAAGGGATCTGATCATTGAAAAGAATAGAGAAGCAAACCGTGCAAGGATACTGGCGGGATACTGCTGGAATTGGTCTAAAGAAAGTAATAACAATAGTGAAGTGCATGATATAAAAATAGGGGATTTTGAAATCAGCTGGAACCTTAAAAACACTTCTACATATGCCATTGATGAAAACTCTGTCAACGAAGCGGGATGCATACACACTTCGCAGGGTCTGGAATTTGATTATGTAGGTGTGATCGTAGGCGAGGATATGAGATATGAGAACGGCCGTGTAGTGACTGACTTTAAGAAAAGAGCTAAGACGGATCAGTCCCTGAAGGGGATAAAGGGATTATACAGAAAGGATCCGGGGAAAGCTGATAAGACCGCGGATGAGATCATAAAGAACACATATAGGACACTGATGACCAGAGGTATGAAAGGCTGCTATATTTACTGTGTGGATAACAGTCTGCAGGAATATTTTAAAAAACGTGCGAGGCGATAATATGGACAAGACTATAACGATCGAAGAACTGAAGAAATTAATACAGGAATTCTGTGAGAAGCGTGACTGGGATCAATTCCATAATCCTAAGGATCTGGCAATAGGCATTTCTACGGAAGCAAACGAACTGCTTGATCTGTTCAGGTTCAAGAATGAAGATGAAATGCGGGTCATAATGGATACTGACAGTAAGAAGCAGCTTGTAAAAGAGGAATTAGCGGATGTCTTTTTCTTCGTCCTCAGATTTGCACAGATGAATAAAATAGACTTGCATGAAGCTTTGATAATGAAATTAGACAAGAACAATAAGAAATACCCTGCGGATAAAGTAAAGGGTAATAACAAGAAATATAACGAATATTGAGTTAGTACAGAAGGTGAAAGATGGATCTGCCATATTCGGATCTGATTGAAATAAAGTATTTAACAAGACTATTTGATAATAAAAGCGAATGTTATAAATTATTCTGGTTCGAAGCCATCGTAGATCTTGTGTCAAAAGGAAGATATAGTGCAACTTATGATGAACTGATCAATGAAATGATCGTCAGCGCCTGGTATATGGTTTCTGAATATCATCTGAATCTCGGACCTTCCGACACATTGGAAGCGTTGATCCATAGATTAATGCAATTAAATAACGGTATACTGAAAACCAGCGATTCCAGAGAAAATATACTTGCATTTATATCTGATTGTCAGGACAATTATGTAAGATCGATGAAGAGGATTTTAACTAGAAATGTACCTTATCGTTTACAGTCTCCTTTTTT
>JBAYNV010000077.1:0-9693 GCA_041678685.1 Clostridia bacterium | reverse complement strand
GTTCGTATCTCCAAGACTTTTAAAGAAGATCGAGGATATGAATGCAGCCAATGAGAAAAAGGTATTAAAAACATGGTCAAGATCTTCAACTATATACCCTCAGATGGTAGGTCATACAATAGCTATTCACGACGGAAGAAAGCATGTTCCGGTATATCTTACAGAGGATATGGTTGGACACAAGCTTGGTGAATTTGTATTTACCAGAACATTCAGAGGACACAGCAAAGGCGATAAGACCACAGCAGCAGCTGCATCCGCACCATCACCGGCTAAATAAAGGAGGAAGAAATGGAAAATTCGACAGAAATGATAGAAAAGAAAGAAAACACTGTTACCAGAAAATGCTATAAAGCTCCTCGTTTGACCAAGAAAGAAAAGCATGAATTAGGTGTTGGCAAAGACGAAGGAAGAGCCAGCGTAGGTAGCGTAAGTGTGCCTCCGAGGAAAGCAAAACTGGTTGTAGATCTTATCAGGGGAAAAGACTATGAAGTTGCTTTGGCTATAGTAAAGAACACACCGAATATAGTAACCGAGACATTGGAAAAAGTATTGGTTTCAGCTAAAGCAAACGCTGTCAACAACAACCAGCTGAAAGAAGAAAAGTTGTATGTTGCAGAAGTATATGCAGACTCAGGCGCAACTCTTAAGAGAATCAAAGCTAAATCAAGAGGCGCTGCAGCCAGAATCAAAAAGAGGACCTGCCGTTTGACGGTCGTTCTGAAAGAAAGGGTATAGGAGGCTAAGCATGGGACAGAAAGTTAATCCTCACGGACTTAGAGTAGGAATAATAAGAGACTGGGATACGAAATGGTATGCTAATAAGAAAGATTATTCACACTACCTTGTGGAAGACAATACGATAAGAAAATTTATTAAAAAGAAACTGTACATTGCCGGAATATCAAGGATCGAGATCGACAGAGCTGCAAACAAGATCAAGATCAACATACTGGCTGCCAAACCCGGTCTTATAATCGGAAAAGGCGGAGCAGGCGTTGAGCAGATCAGAGCTGATATCGAGAAACTCACGACAAAGAATGTTTTGGTAAATATAACTGAAATAAGCCATCTTGATATGGACGCGCAGCTTGTGGCAGAAGGAATTGCCGCACAGCTTGAGAAGAGAGTCTCTTTCAGAAAAGCTATGAAACAGGCTATGCAAAGAACAATGAAGCAGGGAGCTCTTGGTATCAAGACAATGGCTTCAGGGAGACTCGGCGGAGCAGAAATAGCAAGAAGAGAACAGTATCATGAAGGAACAATACCTTTGCAGACTTTAAGAGCAGACATTGATTATGGTTTTGCTGAAGCTGACACCACATACGGAAAAGTCGGTGTTAAGGTTTGGATATATAAAGGAGAGATACTTCCGAAAAAGAAAGAAAATGAAGGAGGTATACAATAATGCTTATACCTAAAAGAGTCAAATACAGAAGAGTACAAAGAGGCAGAATGAAAGGCAGAGACGCCAGAGGAAATGTGATCAATTTTGGTGATTATGGTCTCGTAGCCTGTGAACCGGGTTGGATAAAGAGCTGTCAGATAGAAGCAGCCCGTATTGCCATGACACGTTACATCAGAAGAGGCGGCGGTGTCTGGGTAAAGATATTCCCTCATAAGCCTGTAACAAAGAAACCTGCTGAAACCCGTATGGGTAGCGGAAAAGGATCACCTGAATTCTGGGTTGCAGTTGTTAAGCCAGACAGGGTAATGTTCGAAATTGGCGGAGTTCCTGAAGCTGATGCAAAAGAAGCGTTGAGACTTGCCAGTTATAAAATGCCTATCAAATGCAAGATAGTGGCAAGAGAAAGCGGTGAGACAAATGAAGGCTAATGATATAAGAAAGAAGACAAATGAAGAATTGGCTGTTGAGCTTAACGAATTGAAATCAGAGCTTTTCAAACTCAGATTCCAATATGCTACAAACCAGTTGGAAAACCCTCAGAAGATGAAAAACGTTAAGAAAGATATTGCCAGAGTAAAGACGATACTTAAAGAACGCGAAGCAAAGGAGATATAAGATGGAAACGACGAGAAATTTAAGAAAGACCAGAGTAGGAAAAGTCGTTAGTGATAAAATGGATAAAACCATCGTTGTTGCTGTTGAAGACAGTGTTAAACATCCTCTGTACGGAAAGATCGTTAAGAGAACATATAAACTCAAAGCTCACGACGAAAACAATGAGTGCGGCGTTGGCGATAAAGTAAAAGTTATGGAGACAAGGCCATTATCGAAAGATAAAAGATGGAGACTTGTTTCTGTAGTTGAAAAAGCGAGGTAGTTATTATGATACAATCTCAGACAAGATTAAAAGCAGCTGACAACACAGGAGCAAAGGAATTGATGTGCTTTAAAGTCCTTGGAAGCACAGGCAGGGATTTTGCAAACATCGGTGATGTCATCGTATGCAGCGTTAAGACAGCTGCCGCCGGCGGACTCGTTAAAAAGGGTGATGTTGTGAAATGCGTTATAGTAAGGACTAAAAAAGGTATTAGAAGAAACGACGGATCATACATCAGGTTTGATGAAAATGCGGCAGTTATTATAAAAGATGACAAAGAACCGATGGGAACACGTATTTTTGGACCCGTAGCTAGAGAATTGAGAGATAGGGAATATATGAAGATAGTCTCTCTCGCACCCGAGGTGCTATAGAAAGGAGACTCACAATGCATGTAAAAAAAGGTGACAGTGTAATCATATTAAATGGTAATGATGCCGGCAAAGAGGGTAAGATAGTTACTGTTGACTCAAAAAAAGGCACAGTGATCGTTGAAAAAGCCAACATGGGTAAAAAGCATGTAAAGCCTAAGAAAGCAGGTCAGGCAGGCGGGATAATCGATTTTGAACGCCCTATCGATGCTTCCAACGTAATGCTGATCTGCCCGAAATGCAAACAGCCATCAAAGACTGAGATGACATTTGATAAAGACGGTAATAAACAGAGAACCTGCAAAAAGTGCGCGGCAGTTATCAATACAGTCAGTGAGAAGTAGGAGGATAAGACATGAAATTGCAAGAAATATATAAGGAACAAGCTATTCCTGCTCTTATAGAAAAATTCCAGTACAAGAACGTTAACGAAGTTCCCAAACTCGTTAAGATCGTTATAAGTATAGGAATGGGCGAAGCCATAGCTAACCCGAAAGCTCTTGATGCAGCAGCAGCTGATCTTGCGGCAATTACAGGTCAGAAGGCTATAGTAACAGAAGCCAAGAAATCCGTTGCTAACTTCAAACTCAGGCAGGGTATGAAAATAGGGCTGAAAGTTACTTTAAGAGGCGCAAGAATGTATGATTTTGCCAACAAGCTGATCAACATCGCTTTACCAAGAGTAAGAGACTTCAGAGGCCTTAATACGACCGGTTTTGACGGAAGAGGAAACTATGCAATGGGATTGAAAGAACAACTCATATTCCCTGAAATAGTTTATGATAACATTGATAAATTAAGAGGAATGAACATAGCTTTTGTAACAAATGCAAAGACAGATGAAGAAGCAAGAGAACTTCTTGCAAGCTTAGGAATGCCTTTCAAGAAAGCATAAGGAGGATAAGGTCTTGGCAAAGAAATCATTGATTTTAAAACAACAAAGAACTCAGAAGTTCAGCACAAGAGAGTATAACAGATGCCAAATCTGTGGCAGACCTCATGCATATTTAAGAAAATACGGGGTTTGCAGAATTTGTTTCAGGGAATTGGCCTACAAAGGACAGATCCCGGGAATAATGAAAGCAAGCTGGTAGAGGAGGAATAACATGCAGATTTCAGATGTAATAGGTGATATGCTTACAAGGATCAGGAATGCAGGAACGTCAAAGCATGAGAAAGTTGATGTTACCGGGTCAAACCTTAAAAAAGACATCGCGCAGATACTTTTAGAAGAAGGTTATGTGAAGGGTGTTGAAAACATTGACGACGGGAAACAGGGTATTATAAGGATCACTCTTAAATATCAGGTAAAGAAAAATGTAATCACAGGGATCAAGAGGATAAGCAAACCCGGTTTGAGAGTTTTCTCAAATTCGGATGATCTCCCTAAAGTCCTTAATGGTTTAGGAATTGCCATAATTTCCACATCAAAGGGTATAATGACAGATAAAAAAGCCCGTGAGCAGGGAATAGGCGGAGAAGTGCTGGCATTTGTTTGGTAATCTTCAGATCATGCGGTCTGAGGTTTCTGAAAAGAGCATATGCTTGCAATATTAAGAACAATTAGGAGGAAGAAACAAATGTCACGTATAGGAAAATTACCGATAGTCATACCGGCGGGAGTAACGGTAAACATATCGGAAGACAGCACAGTATCCGTTAAAGGACCAAATGGAGCTCTTACCCAGAAGTTCGGTAATGATATAACATTTGAGATAAAGGATAATGTCATCAGACTGTCAAGACACAGCGAAGATAAGAAGTATAAAGCACTCCACGGAATGACAAGAAGCATAGTGAATAACATGGTCCTTGGCGTTACAAAAGGATTTGAAAAGAAGCTGGAAATAAACGGCGTAGGATATAAAGCCGCTTTGCAGGGAACGACACTGGTACTGAATCTTGGTTATTCACATCCGATAGAAGTAGTTCCGGTAAAGGGGATCACTTTTGAAGTGCCTGCACCGAACAGCATCATAATCAAAGGTTACGACAAACAGGCTGTAGGGCAGATTGCAGCGCAGATCAGAGAATTCAGAAAACCTGAACCTTATCTGGGCAAGGGCATCAAGTACTCTACAGAGACTATAAGACGTAAGGAAGGAAAAGCAGGGGCGTAATAGAGATGATTAAGACAATTGATAAAAACGAGATAAGAACGAAGAAACATAGCAGACTGAGAAATTATCTGGCGGGCACAACAGAAAAGCCCAGATTGAATGTCTATAAATCCCTGAATAATATTTATGCTCAGGTAATAGACGATACAAAGGGATATACGCTGGTTTCAGCTTCAACTCTTGATGCTTCACTTAAAACAAAGCTTAAAAGCGGCGGAAACGCTGAAGCTGCAAAAGAAGTCGGGACCTTAGTCGCACAAAGAGCAATAGAAAAAGGCATCAAGAATGTCATTTTCGACAGAGGCGGATATTTGTACCATGGTAAGATCAAAGCACTTGCAGATGCTGCAAGAGCCGCTGGTCTGGAATTTTAACAGGAGGAATGGACTTTTAATGAGAAACGATTATAAGGAAACACCATCAGAATTTAAAGAAAAAGTGGTTAGGATAGGTCGTGTTGCCAAGGTTGTTAAAGGCGGCAGAAATTTCCGTTTCAGCGCATTGGTCGTTGTAGGTGACGAAAACGGCCGCGTAGGTGCAGGTATCGGAAAAGCAGCCGAAGTTCCTGAATCCATAAGAAAAGGAACAGAAGACGCAAAGAAGAACGTTATCAAAATAGCAATGGATGGAACAACAGTACCTCACGAGATAATCGGAGAATACGGTGCTGCAAGAGTAATGCTCAAACCGGCTGTTCCAGGCACAGGCGTTATCGCAGGCGGAGCTGTAAGAGCTGTTTTAGACCTTGCGGGGATAAAAGATGTAAGAACAAAATGCTTAGGGTCGACTAATGCAGTCAACGTTGCAAGAGCAACTATTGATGGTCTTTCAAGAATGTCTACAGCTGAGGAAGTTGCACAAAAGAGAAATAAGACTGTTGAAGAGATCTTGGGATAGGAGAATTGTGATGACAAAGAAAAAAGCAGAAGAAATAAAAATGTTGAAGATCACATTGATGAAGAGCACATGCAGTTCCCTTAAGATCCATAAAGCAACAGTATTGGCTTTGGGATTACATAAAATAGGACAAACTGTTGAGCAGAAAGATAATGCTCAAATCAGAGGTATGATACATAAAGTACAGCACCTCGTAAAAGTAGAAGAGTAGGGGGAGCTAACAATGAAATTAAGTAATTTAGCACCGGCTGAAGGCTCCAAGAGGGATGCATTCAGAAAAGGCCGCGGACAGGGATCAGGAAACGGCAAGACATCAGGCAGAGGCGCAAACGGACAGAAAGCGCGTTCCGGACCAAATGTCAGAATAGGTTTTGAAGGCGGTCAGATGCCTTTATACAGAAGAATGCCGAAAGTTGGTTTCAGCAATTTCCGTTTCAAGGATAATTTTGCCGAAGTCAATGTCGAATCACTTAACATCTTCAATGACAACGAGCTTGTTGATGAAGTGATGCTTCGTGAGGCAGGTCTTGTTAAGGGAGTATTTGATGGCGTAGTAATATTAGGAAGAGGCGAATTAACAAAGAATCTTACAGTTAGAGCTGAAAGATTCACTAAATCCGCTGCAGAAAAAATACAGGCTGCAGGAGGAAAGGCAGAGGTTATATAATGTTTCAGACTATCAAAAATGCTTGGGGCATACCTGAGCTGAGAAAGAAAATATTATTTACAATAGCAATGCTCTTGATATACAGAATAGGATGCCATTTACCTGTTCCGGGACTGATCGAAGAGGCATTCCAGGTACTGGTCGAAGGGAACACGCTGTTCGGATTCATGGATACATTTTCCGGAGGTGCTTTTTCCAACATGTCACTGTTCGCAATGAACATACAGCCGTATATCAATGCATCGATCATACTGAATCTTCTGACTATTGCTATTCCTGCTCTTGAGAGATTATCAAAAGAAGGCGAAGAAGGAAGAAAAAAGATAACCCAGTATACAAGATATCTTACTATCGGAATAGGGTTGTTCCAGGCGGTCATGTTATATATCACTCTGAAGAACTATGATATATTGTATGACGGCGGATCTGTGATGTCATTCCTGACCGTGGTGTTATCATTCTGCGCAGGCACGGCAGTCGTTATGTGGCTCGGAGAGCTTATCACTGACAAGGGCATAGGAAACGGAATATCTCTTATAATCTTTGTCGGAATAATAGCAAGGATCCCGAATGCAGTTGCATCTCTTTATGAGAACTGGAAAAACGGAGATCTTGGAACTACAACGATCACAACGATCCTGTATGTAGTAGGTATATTGTTAGTCGTTCTTATAATGATAGTCGGTACGGTATATGTGTCTGATGCTGTCAGAAAGATACCTGTAAACTATGCGAAGAAGGTCGTTGGCAGAAAAATGTATGGCGGACAGAGCACGCATATCCCGATGCAGGTAAATATGTCAGGTGTTATGCCCATCATATTCGCATCCTCGATCACTACTTTACCGTCAATAATAATCAACTTCGTAGCTCCGAATACTGAAAGCAAGTTTCTTCTGGCTCTTCAGGATACGGCATCATGGGGATTTATCCTCGTATATGCTTTGCTTATATTCTTCTTTGCTTTCTTCTACACGATGATACAGTTCAATCCTGTGGAAGTATCGAATAACCTGAAGAATAACGGCGGATTCATTCCGGGAATAAGACCGGGAAGACCTACAGCGGACTATCTTGCTTATGTACTTAACAAGATAACATGGTTCGGAGGATTGTTCCTTTGCTTACTGGCGACTATCCCTTCGATAATCGCAAAGGTGGCAGGGATCTCGATCGGATTTGGCGGAAGCGCACTTCTGATCATAGTAGGAGTTGCACTTGAAACAGTGAAGCAGATGGAGTCTCAGATGTTGATGAGACATTACAAAGGCTTCCTGGACTAGGTGGATAAATGATAATAATTATGCTTGGAGCACCCGCAAGCGGGAAAGGCACACAAAGCGAAGTAATTGCTGAAAGAATGAAGATACCGCATATATCAACAGGAGATATCTTCAGGGACAACATGGCCAGAGAGACGGATATAGGGCTCAAAGCCAAGGACTACATCAACAAAGGATTGCTTGTGCCCGACGAACTGACAGTGGAGATACTGAAAGACAGGATACTAAAGGCAGACTGCGCGAATGGATTCGTTCTTGACGGTTTCCCAAGGACAATAGATCAGGAAAAGGTTCTTGATAAAATGCTGGCGGAAAGCGGAAAAGCAGTAGACCTGGTACTTAATCTTAAGGTATCAGACGAAGAGATCATCCGCAGGATAGGCGGAAGGCGGATGTGCACATGCGGAAGGACATATCATACGATATTTAATCCGCCGAAGAAAGATAACATATGTGACGCATGCGGGAATAAGCTGTATATAAGGAAAGATGATGATGTCAGTGTTATAGCCACAAGGCTTGCGACATACAGGCAGCAGACCGAACCCATTGTGGGCATATACGAGAAAAAGGGCGTTTTGGTGAATATAGAAGGTGAAGCGGGACAGAATGCGGTGACCGAAGCCATAATGACCAGGGTAAATGAATGCGCCACAAAGTGTGTGGTATAATACTTAAGACAAGGAGGGATTTGTTTTGGCAAATGATGTGATAGAGACCGAAGGCGTTGTAATAGAATCGTTACCAAACACCATGTTCAAGGTAGAACTGCCCAACAAGCATGTGGTATTGGCACATATCTCAGGGAAACTGAGGATGAACTATATCAAGATACTTCCGGGTGATAAAGTAAAAATAGAGATGTCTCCGTATGATCTTACAAAAGCTAGGATCGTATGGAGGAGCAAATAGGAGGGATTAAAATGAAAGTAAGACCATCAGTAAAAAAGAGATGTGAAAAGTGCAAAATAATCAAGAGAAAAGGCAGAGTAATGGTAATTTGCGAGAATCCCAGACATAAACAGAGACAGGGATAAAGATTAGCATCATTGAAGCGGCTGGATGGCATGAAAGTACCATTCTCAATGATGATAATATATATAAACTCGAAGGATTTAGAAAGGACTATGGAGGTAAAAAAAGAAGATGGCTCGTATTGCCGGGGTAGATTTACCCAAAGAGAAAAGAATAGAAGTTGGTCTGACATACATATATGGAATAGGTCTGACCAGTTCTCAACAGATTTTAAAACAAGCCAGTGTTGATCCGGACACAAGAGTCAAGGATCTTACTGAAGCTGAGATCGTAAAACTCAGAGATTTAATAGAAAAAGAACACATAGTTGAAGGCGATCTTCGCAGAGAAGTAACATTCAACATTAAAAGACTTATCGACATCGGAAGCTATAGGGGCAGAAGACACAGGCTCGGCTTACCATGCAGAGGTCAAAGAACAAAGACAAATGCAAGGACATGTAAAGGTCCCAGCAAGAAGTCAATCGGAGCAAAGAAGAAATAAGGAGGTATGAGCAATGGCAACACAACAGAAAGCAGTAGTCAAGAAAGTTGTTAGAAAGAAGAAAGAAAAGAAAAATGTAGAACAAGGCCAGGCACATATTCGTTCAAGTTTCAATAATACTATTGTAACGATGACCGATCTGAAGGGTGCTGTTTTATCATGGTCAAGTGCAGGTGGATTAGGTTTCAGAGGTTCAAAGAAAAATACCCCGTTCGCAGCTCAGATGGCTGCTGAAACAGCTGCTAAAGCTGCTATGGAGCATGGCTTGAGGACCGTTGAAGTATATATTAAAGGACCAGGAGCAGGAAGAGAATCAGCTATAAGAGCAATGGAAACAGCTGGTCTTACCGTAGTATTGATCAAAGATGTAACTCCTATTCCCCATAACGGCTGCAGACCGCCGAAGAGAAGAAGAGTATAAGGAGGAACAGATAATATGGCTAGATATACAGATGCAGTTTGCAAACTTTGCAGACGTGAAGGCGTAAAGCTGTTTTTAAAAGGTGACAGATGCTATACAGATAAATGCGCTCTTGTAAGAAGAGCATATGC
>JBAYNV010000076.1:0-9755 GCA_041678685.1 Clostridia bacterium | reverse complement strand
TATTATATTAGCCAGATCCTGATTGAACATAAGTATACTGTCAAGGTTGTCGGTAAGCCTCATCATAAGTGATTTTGTAGTGACTTTGCATTCGTTGATTATATTATTCCATTTGACACCTTTATCTGAGGCAAGGAAATCCTCTACTGTACCTTCTATTCTTGCGTACTGGCTGTCATCATTGTTATACCGCCAATAATAACAGTCAAGAATATCTACTCTGTTGATTTTAAGATCCGCAGGCATGCCAAGAGCAGCAATAGTATCTTCATCAATTTCGACAGAATCAACGTTATATCGTACATCTATTCTTCCCATATCCAAATCAGAGGTATTAGTAAAGTAAAGTGATGGATAATATTCATCAGCTAAGTATTCAGGTATATATGATACATCTCCATACACAATATATTTTTCTCCAACACGGAAAAATCCGTCAAAATCACCATCGAAATACCCATGAGATACTACCACATATTCATATGAACAGTCTTTAGACAGTAAAGGCGAGTTTTCTTTATCTATTTTTATGGTCACTTTATATCCGACATATAGCATTGTTGAGTCAGGGAAATATTTAGCACTTGATAATTCGAAATCCACAGAAACGCATTCCCCGACAAGAACCACATAGTTATATGGGTAATTTATATATGGATAATTGCTTTCTACACCATACATTGAGGATGTCACTGTCTCTATATCCTTACAATATGCCATACATGGCCTGCGTATATCTGCTGAATTTATATATGAGGATATATCTGCTGAATCATATATACCTGTTATTGTGTTATACATGGTGTTTTCATCCTCATCACTGACATGATCATATCTTCTATAAGTATTCTCATTTAATATAGCTACTGACGTGAACGAATCATCAGCATTTTTAATACTTTCCTGTGCTGTAAGCCATGTCCCTATGCTTAGAAACATAAATACGCTTGCAAGCGACAGCAGTATTATCACTAATATATTGGTAAAAGGTGTTCTCAACTCCTGTCTGACACTATTTTTTATTATCATATAATAACTCCTAGCTATATTCCGTATATATACATCAGATCCAAAGTGTTATATGGATTTCAAATTCCTGTTATACAGACCTTGATATCTACGTATTTCTGACATAACAATTTCATAAATTATCTTAATTATTTCCATCACTCATATTTCCATATACAGAGATCATATTGAATATATTACTTGGTGACAAATCATGCTTGACATAAGAATAGCGGTTATTTTACAGTTGCAATTGAATGCATGTGTGTCTTTGATATTCATAAGTTACAACTATAAAGGTCATGCTATCATATTGATTTGCTCCTGTCAAATGTATTATTTTGTCAAAAATCATGTAATATGAACTTACCCGGTGATGAACATAGTTATTTTGAATCATATATTATCCCTGATCAGCAGGGATAAAAAAGAGGCTGCAGTTTTTGTTTGCTGCAGCCCCCTGATATTTATGTGTCTTACTTTACTGCTGTTCTTTTTCAGCCATCTTCCTGTATCCGGCTAATTTATCCTTTGCATCCTTCTCTGTCTTTGCAAACATTACATCGGCCTTTTCAGGGAATGTGATCTTCAATGAAGAGTATCTTGTTTCTCCTGCAAGGAATTCCTGGAAATCGCCTGTAGGTTCTTTGGAATCCAATGTAAACGGATTCTTTCCTTCAGCGGTAAGAGCCGGATTGAATCTGTAAAGCTGCCAGTAACCTGCTTCAACAGCCTTCTTCTCTTCAAGCTGCGTATTTCCCATGCCTGACCTTATTCCGTGGTTGATACATGGTGCGTATGCAATGATGATGGAAGGTCCCTTATATTCCTCAGCTTCTTTTACAGCTTTGATGAACTGGGCCTGGTCTGCGCCCATTGCTACCTGGGCAACATATACATATCCATATGACATAGCTATCATTCCAAGGTCTTTCTTCTTGACTTCCTTGCCTGCCGCAGCAAACTTCGCAACTGAACCTGTAGGTGTGGATTTGCTTGCCTGACCGCCTGTATTGGAATAAACTTCAGTATCATATACGATGACATTGATGTCCTCATTCTGAGCAAGCACATGGTCAAGTCCGCCGAACCCTATATCATAAGCCCATCCGTCTCCGCCGGAGATCCACTGTGATGCCTTGATGAAGAAGTCCTTCTTGTCAATCAGTTCCTTAACTGTATCGTTCATCTTGCACTGATTGAGGTTTGAGATAAGAGTGTCAGCTATTGCTCTCGTGTTCTCGCCTTTGTCCTTATTGTCTATCCAATCCTCTGCAGCTTTCTTCATGTCTTCGCTTACTTCAGTTTCAAGAAGACTCTTTAGCAGTTCTTCTATCCTGTCACGCATCTGCTTTCTTGCCATCAGCATTCCAAGTCCGAATTCGGCATTGTCTTCAAATAACGAGTTAGCCCATGCAGGCCCGTACCCCTTCTGGTCAAGACAGTATGGCGTGCAGGGTGCCGATCCGCCCCATATGGAGCTGCATCCTGTTGCCTGAGCGATCATCATCCTGTCACCGAAAAGCTGTGTTATGAGTTTCATGTAAGGTGTCTCTCCGCATCCCGGGCATGCGCCTGAGAATTCGAGATAAGGCTTCGTGAACTGGCTTCCTTTCACGCTGAATTTGTTGAATGTGTTTTCCTTTGTCTTAAGGCTCATTGCGTAATCCCAGTTAGCAACCTGCTTGTCCTGTGATTCGAAGGGTTTCAGGATAAGGGCTTTTTCCTTTGCCGGACATACCTGCGTGCAGTTTCCGCATCCGGTACAATCCATCACCGAGACCTGCATTCTGAATGTGATACCTTCAAGTCCTTTTCCGACTGCCTTCTTTGTCTCAAATCCTTCGGGAGCATTCTTTAGTTCTTCTTCATTTACAAGAACAGGCCTTATCGCCGCATGAGGGCACACATATGAGCATTGATTGCACTGTATGCAGTTGTTTACCTGCCATTCCGGAACATCTACTGCGATGCCTCTCTTTTCATACTGGCTCGTTCCCTGCTGCCATGTCCCGTCTTCTATTCCCCTGAATGTGGATACAGGAAGCGAATTCCCCTGCTGAGCGTTCATTACGTTTACAACATTCTTTATAAATGCGGGGATCGCTTTTACTTCCTTATTGATATCAGGAGCGTTCTTCCATGCTGCAGGTACCTGTATCTCGACGATATTATCCATGCCTTTATCAACAGCGGCATTGTTCATGGCAACTACTTTCTCGCCCTTCTTTCCGTATGACTTCATAACAGCGTCCTTCATGTGGGCAACTGCCTCTTCAACGGGTATGATCTTTGTGATCTTAAAGAAAGCAGCCATCAGTATCATATTCGTTCTTCCGCCTAAGCCCAGATCCGAAGCTATATTGACTGCATCGATCGTATAGAATTTTACATTGTTCTGAGCGATATATCTCTTCGTTGACCCGGTAAGAAATGTTTCCAGTTCCTCCAAAGTCTTGCCTGTGTTCAGAAGGAATACTCCACCCTTCTTAACGTCAGAAACTATGTCATATTTATCCATATAACTCTGATTGTGGCATGCTACAAAATTAGCATCATTAACAAGATATGTTGACTTGATCGGGTCTTTTCCGAATCTTAAATGTGAGATCGTGATACCGCCGGATTTCTTTGAATCATATTCAAAATATCCCTGAGCATACTGGTTCGTGTTATCTCCTATGATCTTGATTGCGTTTTTGTTTGCTCCTACCGTTCCGTCTGATCCGAGTCCCCAGAACTTGCAGCTTATTGTGTTCTTAGGAGTCGTATCCAGTTTTTCAGTTATAGGCAATGATGTATATGTAACATCATCATTGATGCCTATCGTGAAATGGTTCTTAGGCTCTTTTATGCTTAAATTCTTGTAAACAGCCGCTACCTGTGCCGGAACAGTATCCTTTGATCCTAATCCGTATCTACCGCCTACTATCATCGGAGCATCTTTTACACCGTTATATGCCGCGCATACATCAAGATACAATGGTTCGCCTATAGATCCCGGTTCCTTTGTCCTGTCGAGAACAGCTATCTTCTTTACTGTCTTCGGGATAGCATCCATGAAATGTTTGACTGAGAAAGGTCTGTAAAGCCTTACTTTCAGGAGTCCGACTTTCTCGCCTTTTTCATTAAGATAATCAACAACTTCCTCTGCAGTCTCCGTAACGCTGCCCATTGCTATTATCAGTCTGTCTGCGTCTTTTGCTCCGTAATAGTCAAACAGGTTATATGATCTTCCCGTTAGTTTTGATATTTCCTTCATATAGTCTTCTACGATCGTCGGAAGCGCATCGTAATATTTGTTTACCGCTTCTTTTGCCTGGAAGAATATATCGGGATTCTGAGCTGTTCCTCTTAATACCGGGTGTGAAGGATCCAATGCTCTTGATCTGAATTCAGCAATAGCTTTCCTGTCTACTAATTTTGCCAGATCCGCATAATCCAATACTTCGATCTTCTGCAATTCATGGCTTGTTCTGAATCCGTCAAAGAAATGAAGGAACGGCACCCTGCTTTTGATCGCGCTTAAATGTGCGACTCCGGCAAGATCCATGACTTCCTGTACGCTGCCTGTTGCAAGCAGGGCGAAACCGGTCTGTCTTGTTGCATATATATCCGAATGGTCACCGAATATCGAAAGAGCATGTCCCGCTATGGCTCTGGCCGTAACATGGAATACTCCGGGGAGCAGTTCGCCTGCTATCTTGTACATATTGGGTATCATAAGGAGCAATCCCTGTGATGCCGTATAAGTGGTGGTAAGAGCACCGGCCTGCAATGATCCGTGAACAGTGCCTGCGGCACCTCCCTCAGATTGCATTTCAATGACCTTGACCTCCTGCCCGAATATGTTTTTCTGTCCGTGAGCCGCCCATTCGTCGATGCTTTCAGCCATCGGTGATGACGGTGTTATAGGATATATGGCCGCTACATCAGTAAATGCATATGCTACATGAGCCGCAGCTGTATTCCCATCCATCGTTTTTAACTTTTTACCCATTTGTTTCTCCTTTATATATGTATATAATTTGACTACATTATTCAGCACCTTGCATTATATCATTTACGATCTGTTTTTTAAACCGTTTATTACTGCTTTTTACAGTGGAATATTAACTGTATGAATATTAATATGTTATAATAATGGCAATTGACCGGATAATAACTTAAGCAAAGGTGTTTGAATGAAAAGATCGAAATACAGATATCTATATATTGTGGGCGTCATTTTACTTGCTCTGACCATACTCTTTTTTGTTTTCTCCATTGACAGGCATTCATATTTCGAAGCACTGGACACCCAAAGCACCGATGTGATATGGCTTATGGATCAGCCCATAGCCCACAGGGGATATTATGACAACATCACCCGCCCGGAAAACTCCATCGAAGCTTTTATGGCGGCTATTTCAAAAGGTTATGCGATAGAACTGGATGTGCGCCTTACAAAAGATGAGCATATCGTTGTCGTACACGATGAAAATCTTCTGCGTCTTACAGGCGCTGATGTCAATGTGAGCGATCTTACATTAGCGGAAATAAAGGATCTTTATCTTTTAAATACAGGATCACAGATCCCGACGCTTGAGGAAACTTTCAGCTATGTCAACGGAAAGGTCCCGATACTGATCGAGATAAAGACATCCGGTCTGCCAAGGAAACTTGAGCAGCTGACACTGGAACTGATAGAAGTCTATACAGGAGAAGTCGCTGTCCAGTCATTCGATGCCTTGTCAGTGAAATGGTTTGCAAAGAATGCCTCCTCTGTGACAAGAGGCCTTCTGCTTACGGGAGGATCTTCATCGGAGCTGTTGAATCATTTAAAAGATAACATATATTCAATGGTATGCGATCCTAATTTCATTTCTTATAAATATGAGAATCTGTTGAGATCCGACTTCAAGCTCCAAAGAACTGCAGGCCTTATCGTTCTGGGCTGGACAGTGGATGAGAATCTTCTTATAACACGTGAATTTACTGATTACTGTGATAATATAATCCTGGAGGCAGGCAGATAATGGTCGACGGAAAAACACTTCTTGGATATGATGACAAACCTAAAAAAGCCAAAGATATACCGTACAGGCAGCTTATATTATTGGTTTCCTGCACTTCTATATTATGGGTCCCGCTTATTCTGGGGATCATTATCGTTGCATGCGTGCTGTTCACTGTCCTGGTCTTAACATCGGTCGCATTGGGTTTCGCGGCGGTCACGCTTCTTGTGTATTCGGTTTTCCTGATACCGGGTGATATGTGGCCAAGCATCATCAAGATAGGTGCTTCCGTATTTGCCTGCGGTATATCGGTCCTTATCGTGACCGGTGTCACAAAAGGCCTCAGTCTTTTATTCAGAACTATAAGCAGGAGTTATCATAAGTTCAGCAGATATATACAGACAAGGAAACTGGAGGAAACACTGAATGACCAGAACAGTTAAAGCACTGTTATCAGGCGCCGTTTTATGTGTTCTGGGCTTTGCGGTCGCATTCCTCGGTTACTATATGAACGGATACAGGACCGACAACATTCTGATCATGGCAGATACGGCTGACGCCACTCTCTTTCAGAAGACTTATTCTTCTTCTGATCCCGATGCTCTTACGCTCATAAGCATAACAACTAAAAGGATGCCAGTGACGGTCATGACGCATGAAGGTCCGGACATAACAGTCGAATACTACGAAAGCGAGGAACAGACTTTTCTTATAACCGAAGAAAGAGGAAAGCTGTTCATTAAGAGGAATGATCTTAAATTATTTGATGAATATGTGACTTCAGCCATAAACGCATGGTTTTTCAGACTTAAAGGCATACCAAATGAGATCATCATCTATATGCCTTCCTCATATGATCAGGAGCTCATCATATCCACATCGAGTGGCGATATATCGATACCTGAACCTCTGGCGTTTTCAGGAATAAAAAAGATAGACTTCAAGACGGTAAACGGCGACATATCCATGCAGTCGCTTTCAGGAAATATAGCAAACCTTAAGACATCCAAAGGAGTGATCGCTTGCAATGACATGAAATTCAACAATTTCACTGTCATTTCAACAAAGGGAACGATAACACTGAATTACATCGATGCCAATGTGCTGGAAATTAGAACAGCTGACAGCATAACTCAAGCGGTCAACATACAGGCTGATGACATCACAGTTGAAACCACAGACGGATCGATACGGCTTGATATACTCGGATATATGGTGGAATACGATATAACGACCTCATGCAAGGGAGACGGAGTGCTTAATATTTCCGATCAGACAGGTTCTGACGAAGCAAAGGATCTGACTGTCTTTGTTGAAGATACAAAAGCTACCGTTACATTCTCTTTGGACAAGTGATATATGCTTAATGATTTGAATATGCAGTCCTTTTCTGTTATTATTTTTATGTACAGAAACGGAAGGTAATACTTAATGTTTAAAATACTGGAAAAGAAAGATCTCAACAGTGAAGTCGTATATCAGAAGATATATGCTCCGCTTATAGCAAAAAAATGCGAACCGGGCCAGTTTATAATATTGCGCGTCAATGAAGCAGGCGAACGCATACCTCTTACTATCGAGGATTATGACAGAGAAGAGGGATGGGTGAGCATCGTATTCCAGAAAGTCGGAAAAACCACTCTTCTGTTAGGCTCACTCAATGCAGGCGATCAGATACTGGATTTTGTAGGTCCTCTTGGGAAGGCTTCAGATACAGAAGACATGAAAAATGTATGCGTCGTAGGCGGAGGCCTCGGATGCGCCATTGCTCTTCCTCAGTCAAAAAAGCTTTTAAAAAGCGGAGCGCATGTGGACCTGATAGCGGGTTTCAGGAACAGGGATCTTGTTATCCTTGAAGACGAAATGAAAAAGGCAAGCAGTAATTTCTTCCTTATGACAGATGACGGGTCAGCCGGGACCAAAGGAGTTGTCACCGTTAAATTAAAGGAACTGATAGATGCAGGGAACAAATACGATACCGTTATAGCGGTAGGCCCTCTTGTAATGATGAAATTCGTATCTCTCTTAACAAAGGAATACGGCATAAGGACCATTGTCAGCATGAATCCCATAATGATAGACGGAACCGGGATGTGCGGTGGATGCAGACTCACGGTAGACGGTAAAACAGTTTTTGCGTGCGTGGACGGCCCTGACTTTGACGGACACAAAGTAAACTTTGATGAAGCTATGAGGCGTCTTACAATGTATAAGGAAAAAGAAAAGCATTCATGCAATCTGTTTCGGGGTATCGAATAATGGCAGATTTAAATATGTCTTTAAAGAAAACACCGATGCCTGAGCAGGAACCTGATGTAAGGAATAAAAACTTCGAAGAAGTAAGTACGGGATATACCGCACTGATGGCTCATGAAGAGGCTATGCGCTGTCTGAACTGCAAGAACAGGCCCTGCGTCGCAGGATGCCCGGTCAATGTAGCGATCCCTGATTTCATTCAGGCGGTAGCAGAAAACAGGATAGAGGATGCATATCTGATCATAACAAACACCAATTCCCTTCCGGCGGTTTGCGGAAGGGTATGTCCCCAGGAATCACAGTGCGAATTGCCCTGTGTAAGAGGTAAAAAAGGCGAACCCGTAGGCATAGGAAGGCTGGAAAGATATGTTGCTGACTATATGCTTTTAAATCACCCTGATGATAAAAAAGAAACGGTAAAAGCAGCCGCCAAAGGCATCAAAGTCGCTGTCGTGGGAAGCGGTCCTTCGGGACTAACCTGCGCATCGGATCTTTGCGATATGGGATATGATGTAACTGTATTCGAGGCCCTTCATAAAGCCGGAGGAGTTCTTGTTTATGGGATACCCGAATTCAGGCTCCCAAAGGTAATAGTAGAAAAAGAAATAAACAGGCTTATAGAAAAAGGCGTTAAAGTATGTGTCGATACCGTGATAGGAAAGACGCTTACCATACAGGAACTGCGCGATGACGGATTCGAAGCCATATTTATAGGCTCAGGTGCCGGATTACCCAATTTCATGAACATACCGGGTGAAAGCCTTAACGGAGTATTCTCCGCCAATGAATTTTTAACGAGAACCAATCTCATGAAAGCATACAGATCAGATTATGACACGCCCATATTTTTCGGCGATCATGTCGCTGTCGTAGGAGGAGGCAATGTCGCAATGGATTGCGCGCGTGCCGCAAAGAGATTAGGAGCAGAAAGAGTCAGCATAATATACAGAAGAAGCGAACAGGAAATGCCTGCAAGAATAGAGGAAGTACATCACGCAAAGGAAGAAGGGATAGAATTCCATATACTGACAAATCCTACGCAGATAATAGGCGAAAACGGCTGGGTAAAAGCCATAGAGTGCGTAAAAATGGAATTGTCAGAACCCGGACCGGACGGAAGAAGAAAACCGGTGGTGATACCCGGATCTGAATTTGTTACGGATGTATCGTCAGTGATCATAGCAATAGGCACAAGCCCGAATCCTCTGATAAAAAATACTACCGAAGGATTGGAAACAAACAGACATGGCTGTATAGTTGCCGATGATGAAACAGGGCAGACTTCCATTCCTTACATATTTGCTGGAGGAGATACCGTAACAGGCGCGGCTACAGTGATATTGGCAATGGGGGCAGGCAAAAAATCTGCCGTTGCTATTGATAATTACCTTAAAGGGTGTTATCATGAGTAAAGTTTTCGCGGGGGAGATTGACATGGATTTAACAAATGAGAAAATACTTCCGTTAGGTGAATTATCCATTATTGGAATGCAT
>JBAYNV010000075.1:0-9989 GCA_041678685.1 Clostridia bacterium | reverse complement strand
TAAAAGTGACAGAAATGTCTACTTTCGAAAATGAAAATCAATCAAAAGAGGTCTGTATGTCTACTGTCAGAAATGAATTTCATTAAAAAACTTTTTTTATGTCTTCCAGACTTGACAAGTACACTTATGTATGTACATAAATGGTAAAACTGTGTTTTTCACGATAAAATCATAACTGCTATATGGGTTCAAATTATCACAGTTATAGAAAAGTGGCAATAAAATAACATCCAAATAGTAAAAATTGTGCTAAGGTATCCCTAAATAAGGTCAAGCTCGTAGTAGATCATAAATGTTAATACGAAAAATAACTAAATGTTTATCGAATATAACGACAAATTAAACAACATTTTTCAATCGCAGTTACAACAGTAATCACAATATCACCTATGATGCCTTGCCTTATTTCTTACCTCCTCTGCTCTCATAATCCTTTTTAATTTCTTCGTTCCAGTCTTCCGGTATGGAATCGGACTCACGGAATGAAGCGACAGCATTGCTCATCATGAAGTAATTCAATTTCACGCCTTTGCTGTCTGCGTGGTAATTCTGAGCACGGTTAGATGCGATACCGAAGCGGCTTGCCGTCTCGACTGCATCGATGTTTGCGCCAAGGAAGAGGAATTCCCATCCATATTTCGTCTTTTGCTGCTCGATCAGTGCCTTCACCTTATCGGATGTGTATTCATGGCTGCTGTTTTCCTGACCATCGGTGATGATTATAAACATGACTTTTTCAGCACGATAATCGTCTGCAGTATGCTTCTGTACATTTCCGATCTTGTTTATTGTTATACCAATTGCGTCGAGTAATGCGGTTGAACCGCCGACTGTATACTGCTTAAACGTAATTGCACTGACTGCTTTAATGTCAATTCGGTCGTGGAGAAGTTCATATTTGTTATCAAACAATACTGTTGTGATGTAGCATTCGCCCTCTAATGCCTGTTGCTTTGCAAGCATTGAATTATATCCGCCAATTGTGTCAGTCTCCAAACCACCCATCGAGCCACTCTTATCGAGTATAAAAACGAGCTCTGTTAATCCTTTTTTCATTGTGTTATCCTCCTAAAGTTTTCTTGTGACTTAAGGATAACACTGCAGGTAAACCACATGGTCGCTTTAAAAGCGACAAATCAACAGGGAAGAGGGGTGATTTTCCCAGGGACCGTGTAGCATGCTTTCTACATATACTGTGATGTTGATCGTTCTTCATTAGTATCTCATGTTATCTATAACTGCATTATTCAGGATGGTATCTTTACATATCGAAAAAGCGATTATATCAGCATTTACCGAAGCAAACCAAAATAGCTGGTATATCCGCTTTGCATCGTTCATCCTCCCAATAGCGGTTGGTCGTACTGGAATAATACTTCATTTATCTCAAAAACATCGTATTTTCCGATAGTGATGAAGTATTCAACTATAACATCAAACTTGACGGCATGGGACATAGTATAACCTGCCCGATGCAAAAGGTCGTTGGTTTCATCAAGAGACAGTTCTAATGCTATAGCAAGGGCAATAGCCGTACGCTTACTCGGCATATATCCTTTGCTGTTACGAATCTTCGAAAACAACTTGCGGTCGATGTTGGCACGTTTATAAACTTCAACATCTGTTTTACCTTTTACATCAATTAAGTGAAGAAGCGTCTTACCGAACGGTTCGTCAAGTTCATTGAATATATCGCCTATACCTGTGGAAAGATAAGAAGAGGTTATTGTTTCAATGCTCTCGACAGGCTTGTTACAGTTGATAAGGTTTACTTCTTCACAATAGTCCTTATCTATTTTGTACATTAAGCGATGCCGGTCTTCGTGAACCTCGACATAATTCTCGTCTATATAGCTTGCAACAGCTCCCAGCAGTTGCATGCTGAGAGTGAATGAGTTTTTGTCAAACACGACAAGATATACATCCATATCGTGATCGGCGAGAAAGACTTGAATCACAGAGGTAGCAACTTGTAGAGCTTTATCCTTCGGATAACCATAAATTCCGCTTGAAATCAGAGGGAATGCGATGCTTTCACAGTTGTTTTCGAATGCAAGCCGCAGCGACTCTGTATATGCTGAACGTAGAAGCTTTTCGCATCGTTCGGCATTTTGGTGATCGTAAATGGGTCCTGCCGCATGAATGATATATTTACACGGGAGCCTGAAGCCCGGCGTTATTGCTGCCTCTCCTGTCTTGATAGGAGCGACCTTATAACAAGCAGCTTGCAGTTCCTGTACTCCTGCTGCTTTAAATATATCACCGCATACGCCGCCTCCCATAACAAGGTTGGTGTTTGCTGCGTTGACGATTGCATCAACCTTCATTTTCGTGATGTCCTGGCGGACGATAGTAAATGGCATTGGAACACCTCCTATTCTTCCTTTATATCACAACAGTAATACTCTTCGACGATCCACCCAATATATGCAAGTAAACCATGATATGAGATCATGTAAGTTTACTGTTGGAAAGCAAATGAATCTTAATCCTAGATATGCCTTCAGCATATTGCTCTGAATTTATATTGTAAATATGGCGGAGAGAGAGGGATTCGAACCCTCGGTACATTTGCATGTACACCTGATTTCGAGTCAGGGCCGTTATAACCGCTTCGATATCTCTCCACACCGATATATATTAACTCAAAACGGAGTAATAAATCAATAAGGAAAAAGGAGCGAACTCAAGAAGGAAGTAAAATATCATATGATGGAACACCAGCAGAGAAAGGGCAGTGTAATTTTTATCTGTCATAAATATTTAATTAAGGGTACATTTAGACGGTTACATCTTGAGTAGTAATATTAAAGATATTTAACAGAATCATATTATAGGTTAAGATATAGACCAGTTTGTATTTATTAAGATCCGGAACACATAGAATAACCTTCATGCCTAAGCAATTTACATTTTATCTTAGTATCTGTTTCAGATATCATTAATATGGCAGGTGTTTTGGTAATGATGCAATGATGATCCGTTTATCTTCCTTGTCAAAATGAAAATAGATCCTTCCTTCGCTTCCGTTCAGGTATATATGCTGATCTATCTTGGCTTTAGTCGGACTGCCGTTTCTCTTGGTATATTTAAATTCATAATCTTTTTTGTTTGACATCTTTGGTATGGTAAGAGCTGTAATATCAATATACTTGTTATATTTTTCAGAGCATCTGTTTTTCCTTTCGTCTTCACTTATCGATCCGGTCAGCTGTTCATAATAGTCTTTGGCAAGGTATTCAATGGAATCACATATATCATCAATGTCATACTCTTTATAGATTTTACTGATTTCGTTTTGGGCTCTTTCACATAAAATCAGGCAGTCATTGAAATTTTCGTTTACCCATTCACAAAAAGCGCTGAATTCTTTTGGTCTTTTCGCTTTCGCACGTTCTCTTGCCAGACATTCCTCCAGTTTAGCAACTATGTTTTTATGCTCTTCTTTATCGTTATCTGATAATTTCTTTAATTCAATATATTTATCCTCTATTTCTTTGCAGTTGAACTCTTTTGTATCTATCTTATTCCTTAAGTGTTCTATTTCTTCATCTTTTTTCTGGAGTTCTCCTTCGTGTTCTTTCTTCAGATCATTAAGTATAATTTCATGTCTAGATACTATTTCTTCTTTCGATCTTTTTACATTCATAAAGTCACCAAAACTATGTTCCCTTATGTCTGGTACGAATTGTACTTTACCGAAATCAGCGTGACGCTTTTCAAAGCATTTTTTGATTTTCCTGTCTACTTTATTACGGGTATCGCCATTTGATAGATAATCAGATATACTAAAAATAAGATCTTCTGCTTTATCTAAGTCATTCTTATACTTATTTGCTTCAATAAGAAACAAATCTTCATTTTGAACAGTCAATTTCATTTTACTAAGAAAAGCATTTCTTCTTTCCTCGGGTATCTGAAAGAAAAAGGCATATGCACATAAATGCTTTGCCAAATCATTGAATTCCTTTAGGTAATTTTCAGGGTTTTGCTTTTGTATTTCTGCCTTTTCATCAATGCTATTTACGTCTTTAGTTTTATCAGTGTCTGCTTCAACTATTGGATTTTTCATCCCGGTAAATATTACAGCAAGTGATTGTCTGTTTTCTGATACAAGCCATTTAGATAAGGTATCCAGGTGATCTTGGTTTTTAATGAGAAACGGTGTTTCTTTTATAGGCCAGTCTTCTCTTAATTTGATATTACTGTCTTTTAAGAATTTTTTTATGAATGCCTGTCTGAATGCGTCACATTCGGTAATTGTGCCATAGGGTTCATCAACATAGGTTCTTGAACCTATTTCTACTGTTTTCTCATTGATTATTTTCAATCCTATATCTGTCACAAATAGACGGCCAGGAACTACAGCTCTATTTTTCTCCGGATTTTCCGGGCAGGGTCCCCGATCAGGCTCTGTGATTTGAATTGCCCATGTTTTTTTATCTTCCAGAAAATGTACTTCCAACTTATATCCAATGTCATATCTGAAGGATCTAATGTCTTCGATTTTATATGATCGGAAGTCCTCTGGGTTAGGTATATCTTTCATTTCCTGAGGCAGATCGGTTTCTCTGCATCTATTTTTGACCCATCCCAGAATATATAGAATTTCTTTTATGAAAAGCTGTTCTACGGTTATTCCGCCTGCTGGTTCTGAAAATGCGTGGAATTGATAAGATTCATATCTGATACTTTTTACGAGTGGTATGGTCGTGTATGCACCTGCAATGTTATCTGCCATTATTATCCTCCTGGATTTGTAATTTGATATGGAATAAGGCTATGTGATATGTGAATGTTTGTGTTTACATAATATCCCATTGACAGACATTAGAAAAGAAGTAAATTTAACTTGATCGCATAAGTTTACTTTTCCCGACAATAAACTTACTCGATCCTTTCAGCCAATGGATTTTATCTTCTTCCGGGTATTCAGATATAATACGGTTGGCCAAACTGAGCGCGAGGATATATTCTTCTTTGTCCTCTGCTTCATAGAACTGAGCGTATAGTTCCTCCAGCGTTGGCAAAGGCTCTTCACTTGTCACTACCGCAGTTGAAGGATCAATTGAAGGCTCTATTGACTGTTCGTCAGAAACTACCGGTGATTTACTGGTTTTTGCTTTAAAGCTACATCCGGAAAGCAGTATAAGTGCTATAAGCAGGATACACAAGAATGCTCTTATTTTCATGTTTTTATCCCATAAATTTTCAATGTATGGATAAATTATACCATTTCTTTAATTACATATATATTATATTGTTTCAACAATGCATTTCTAAAGTTACGTAAGTCCACACATAACAGACATTATGCAACAGCTAAAGGCTCAAATGTTAATATGTATTACTTGTAGCAACGGTCAGTTCCTCATAGAATAATACTGACGATTAAAGGAAAGGCGGTCATCCATATTGTTAAACGAAAACATAAAAACAATCAGAAAATCAAAAGGGCTTTCACAAGAGGAGCTTGCTATCAGGCTGAATGTGGTACGACAGACAATTTCCAAATGGGAGCAGGGGCAGTCGGTTCCTGATTCCGAAATGCTGATCTCCATATCGGAAGTGTTTGAAACACCCGTGAGCGTTTTACTTGGAGAAACTGTTGTGGAGTCGAAGGCTGATGACTTGAAAACAATTTCAGAAAAACTTGAGATCATAAACCTGCAACTGGCAAAAAGGAAGGAAACGAGACGAAAAACACTTCATTGGCTCTTCATATCATTGTGTGCGGTCATAGTAATAATTGCTGCTGTTTTGATAGCATTAGAAAGTCCTTATTCAGGCTGGGATTATAGTGATCCGGAAACCGCAGTTGTGGGGGTAGCTTTTCACTCATTTGAATGGCTATTCGTCAGATCAGCACCACCTATCCTTATCGGAGTAATCATAGGGATTTTCCTGACACGGAAAAAAGTATAAAACTATTTAGTGCGGTTTTTTCTTACAATCCTCCGCTTGGAGAGGTCTGCTAAAAATTACCCGTTAGTAACGTATGTTTATCATTAAATTATTCCATGTTAAATTAATGTAGCTAGTCTATGATATAAACATATGTGTTTTTTAGTTAACTATATGGAATATTATGGTATATGTAATAGTGGACTAAATGAAAATATTGTGTTATATTAACTTTAATTAGTAATTGAACATTTTAATCAAGTAGGAGTTGATATGAAAAAGCAAACACATTTTTTGCGATTTGGTACTGTTGGAGATAAAGCGCATCATAGTAATGCAGTAGGTATATTCGATAATTTAGTGATAAACGCAAATTCTGCAGCTCATGTATCTGGAGCAATTGCAAAGTTTATTATTGAGAAGCTGTATAATAGGGAGAATAAAGGATATTTTATTGATCCAATAACATATGCTTTTCAAAAAAATATACATAAGTTAAAGAATGAAAAAGGAATATTAAAAAAGTCGATTTCGAAATTAATCGAAAGATACGGAATAGCATCCATTATTAATGATGGTAATGCATTAGGATTATCATATTTTAGTAAACAAGTAACTCATGACTTCTGTGAGAAAGTACTTAATTTTCAATATGGAATTATTCAGGAATTTGTATCGAGTGATGGTATGTCTGAATATCTCTTATATGACACAAAAACAACATTAGATGAGATACAACAAATACATCCTAAATTGTTGATAGCACCGTATTTTTATCTGGATGTTAATGACGACGATTTCTATAAATGGTTGGATATAAATACTGGATGTATAAAGATATCAAAAAGCCTTGGTAGTAGCTATAAAAATCTTCCTGTATTTGCACAAATCACATTAAACCGAGCTTGTTTAACAGATAAAGAGAAAATAAGATATATTATACATGAATATGCTACATGTGGTTGTGATGGATACACAGTATGGATAGATGACTTCGATGAACATTCAGTAAGTAAAGAAGAATTAACAGGATTCATAGAATTTTTGAAGGGTTTAAAGGATCAAAGTGAAAATAAGCAGATATACAACATGTATGGAGGATATTTTTCGGTACTGTTAATGCATAGAGAAGTTAATTTGCTAGATGCAGTATCTCATGGACTTGAGTATGGAGAGAGTAGAGAAGTATATCCTGTTGGAGGAGGATTACCTACATCAAAGTATTATTTTCCACCTCTTCATATAAGATTTGATTTTACTAAAGCATTTTATCTGCTGGATTACAGAAAAATTATTGATACCAGTAAAGAAAACTGGGGTACTTCAAAAAACTATTTTGCAGAGATATGTGATTGCAAAATATGCAAAGAAACACTTGGTAATACAATGCTGGATTTTACAAAATTTGAGAGCGACCAGCATTATGATGTTCATCAAAAAACAGGAGCTATTTTAAGAAGAAAAAAAGCATCAAAGGAAACAAAACAAATCTGTTTATACCACTATTTATTACGTAAAAATACAGAGTATAAAAGTTTGAACAAAAATAGTTTAACGGAATTAATAAATGAATTACTTGATTCATATGGCAAGTACATAGGCTGCAGGGATATCGACAAAAATGAATTATCTTATATCATAAATTGGTACGAGGTTCTTAAAGTTCACTTAAAAGGGTAAGTATATATGAATAAGAAAAAGACTGTATATATCTTAGGAGCAGGAGCATCAAAGACAATAGGACTGCCTCTACAGGGAGAAATGCTGAAAAAAATATTTGAACTTAGACCAAGGAAGGTAGCTACTGATTCATCATTTATCGATATAGCATTGAATATAGATGAACAGCAGTTATTAAGGCTCTACGAGGAGTTCAATAAGCAAAGATTGGTATTAGCTGATTTTATTGTCGAAAATTTCGGTAATGCAACAATGAAAAGTGAGTATAAACTGATCGCATCAGTAAATGAAGATGAGGAGGATCATAGCAATAGGTATAATATTGCATGTAAACTTAATGTATCTCTAGAGGATTTATTCACATTCTTTGATAAGATTATTATAGGGAGGGAGCATTTTCGCACTTATTCATCAGATAATATTCAGGATATACATACTGCACTACGAAAATGTATTATATTTACTTTAGCTTATTATTGCATAATCATGGAAGAAAAAGAGAATAGCTTGGATGCATTTGCTCAGATTCTTTTGCGGAATAAAATAGATGGCATATCCGGTGACGAGGAAATATCCGTTATTACTATGAATTGGGATGCGTATCTAGACAAGAAACTTTTTCGCATATGTAATGAATATAATGAAAGTAAAACTAGGCAAAAGATATTACCAGATCTTTGTTTTTATGATTATTCATACAATCAGAATCAAAAAAGAATAGTGTCGACCCAAATAAAAGCAAAAGGATGTAGAAATATTAAGCTACTTAAATTACATGGATCTATTAATTGGCTTATTTGTCCCTATTGCGGAAGAGTATTTGTCGATTATACATATGATATCGCAGTTGATGAAATGAAAAATGATTGTTTTTGCCCATTATGTTGGAATGAATTCGGTGAAAAGGCACCGATAATGAATAGCATGCTTATTACACCAACTTTTTTGAAAGATTTAAATAATCTAAATATAAAAAATATATGGCACAATGCATTAATTGAACTGACAGAGGCTAGTAAGGTAGTATTTATTGGGTACTCATTTCCAGATGCGGATTTCGAGATGAGGTGTCTCCTTAAAAAAGCAATAAAACCAGAAACTCAAATTGAGGTTGTATTACATGAAAGTGATGATCCTGAGTATTATAAAAACATACTGGGTTTAGTTCCCAATAGTAATACTCTACTAGAGAAATTAAATCTACCTGAATATCGGTATAATTCCTTTTTCTGTAAAGATATGATAAAATTCTATTATAATGGTATGGGAAACTATCTTAGTACTATGTCTCGAGAGGAGGATGCAAGTGGAAAAGAATCAGTTAACTAGTAAAGATTTATTACTTACCATGTTATATTGCCCTGGAAGTACATCAAAATGCAATGAACCTATTGCTGGCAGGACGCGAATAATGAAGATGGTTTTTCTTTTCGAGAAGGAGCTTTATAAGCAGTTTTTCAGTGATTTAGTAATTGATTTACCAGAGTTCAAACCATATAATTATGGGCCTTTTAGCGATAAAGTTTTTGAAGATTTGCGTATTTTTGAATCTCTAGAATTTATAACTAAAGCTAATACAAAGATACCAGTGTCCTCTGCAGAAATATTTGAATGGAGTATGGAAGAAGATGATGATGATGATGAAGGTGAGACACCGAAAAAAGGAGCTGTTGAAATAGAGTATTCTTTATCAAAAAAAGGTGTAAAATTCGTAGAGGAAAAAATATGGCACAATTTTTCGGAAGCTCAGAGAAAAAACCTTATTAATTTCAAAACTCAGATCAATACTATATCTTTAGATTCCTTATTAAGATATGTTTACAGTAAATATCCAAAGGATGTTGAAAAATCACTCATTGCAGATAAATATATATAGATAGAGGGAATAAATGCAAGAACTGAAAATGGTAGATGAATGTTATGAATATTTAGTGAAAATGAATACTTACGCAAGCGTTATAAGAGAAGTACCTTTTTTGTCCAGATGCATTGACATGGTTATCATAACCAATGACAATGAGATGATAACTATAGAGTTTAAAATAAAAGATTGGAGACATGCATTAGAGCAAGTAAAAAACCATAAGTTGGGAGCAGACAGGGCTTATATTTGCCTTCCGATAAAAACACCAAGTATTAATTTAATAAATGCACTATCTGAAGAAAATGTTGGATTATATCTGTATAATCCTGATGAGATTCAAATAATGAGAGAGTATCTACCAGCACCTAAAAATCATGATAAAGTAGATAAATTCTCATCAATGTTGTTTAACAAAGCTTTTAATATCAAGAATCTAGAAATAAGCTAACATATTGCTTTCTCATTTATACTTACTGAATTACGCTACCTATAATGAGATTAGACATAATTAAGCATACAAAGAGATACACGAAAAGATGTT
>JBAYNV010000074.1:0-10017 GCA_041678685.1 Clostridia bacterium | reverse complement strand
GTGGAGTGATAGGGTTCGATCCGGTCATAAATAAGTCTGACTTTAGAAGTATATTCAGCCTGGGCAGCGCATGGGGAAATGTTGAGATCAAAGACAATATATTCACTCTTAATATAGAAAGTGGCTCATTAAAGATAAGAGAACTCAGACTTCCCGGCGGCTTTACGGGCAGCTTCGATATCACCGCAGACGGGAAAGCAGCCACTGATTGGGTGTCAAAGGCGAATGATATCCTGTTTGATACACATATATGTATAAAAACCGGACTGGAAGTTATTCTTCGATCTTAATGACAGGCTCTATGGTGAAAGTGTTGTCAAAAGGCGTCAGTGCGTTGAAGAATACATGATATTTATCCGCTGCAATAGGATTTGATCCAAACAATCCTTCAGTTATGAATGTGTCTGCAAAAGCGGGACCTATCTTTATGCCGCATGATCCGAGCTCAGCCTTCACATAACCTTTGCCTGCGACCAATATGCCTCCCGCGTTAGCGCGTATGGTATATCCGTTTCCAAATACTGTAGAGTTGCTGTTCAGTGCCATATCGAATCTTATACATACTTTTCTGCAGCCCTGTGTCTTGATATGTATCCTGAAACCCTTTTCGGTATGCGTCACTTCGATCACGGCATCCACCGTTATGGGTTTTGTCGTTGCTCTCTTTTCCAGGTCCATCTTGTTGAAATCGCTTGTTCCCTGATATTCACCGTAAGGAAGGTAGTATTTCCCTTCGCCGTGATAATCCATTGCATACCCGTTTTCTATCTTGCGTATATTCTTCACCCTGATATGTCTTTCATTGAAGAAATGTATCCCGCCCTGGATATACATATCCACGGCTTTGTATCGAAGATACATGAAGATATCGTTGTCTTCCATTATGGACATCGTAAATCCGTTATGCTGTTCGCGCACCAGGCCTGACTGTTTGAAGTGACGGTCAAAATCTTTAAATACATATGGTTCGATATCATCAGGAAGAGAGACCAGATCATTCTCCGTCACCATGCTGCAAAGATCTATTGGATAACCTCTTCCGTGCAAAATGAGGTCATCGGTTATGGCCTTGGCTATGGAAAGGAGTTCCCTGTCTTTTAACAGATTACCGGCTTTAAGATACTGATAAAGATATTTATCAAGAAATATCTTTTCAACGCCCTTATCCTGCCGGGTGGAGTTCTGAGTGAATATCTCCAGATTCGTATGCACATATTCTGTCATCATTTTAAGATTCCTGCGGACATTCTCAAGATACTCCGGTTTATCCAGCTCTACCGCTATGTTGATCATAGCCTCGTTATTGATATAGTTATATCCTCCGGTGGAGCGTTCCGTATACTCTCCCTCTTCATCGCAGTCTATACCTTCTATCAAAAAGGCATTTATACGTGTCAGATATGACTGGTCTTTTGTTATGTTCATAGAAGCTGCAAGCGCCGCGGTCTCCACCCACCTGTGATTAGGCGTATGGAATCCGCCTGCCATTATGCCGTCTGCGGTCCTTTTTATAGTGTTATACAGTTTTACCTTGAATTCCTTACCCTTTTTATCTGTGGGTCTGTCTTTGATGAATCTGTATAAACGGCATAATACTGTATTCACAAAAGCCGTGTCAGGAGACGAATAGAAATTTGCCATATGAAAGTCCAGGACGCCGGAATGGTGAAGATTCGTATTGAAGAAATCTAAAAGCTCATCCGCACATCTGAAAGCATCATTGCTTCTATAGTATCTGTTGTCTTCGAAATAGTATAAAAAGGCAGGATAAAACACGACGCTGCCCCAGTTATATGGAACGATGCCCTGATCGATGCTCATTATGCCGCCATGCTGCCAGTCCATTGCATCTGTCATCTGGTTACGTATCAAAGTTTCGAGATAATTCTCTAGATTGGTCACTCCGCGTCTGTAAAAATCGATTGTATAATTCATTTTGCCCTCACTGATTATTATTTAGAATTATAGCCCTTTTGTCCGATAATGCAACATCAAAACGTCAGTGTTTCATATTGCCAATTGGGATGTATGAGGTATAATAAAGATGATCCATGGAGGTAAAAATGAAAAAATCAGGTAAGAAGATCTTACTCATCTGCCTTGTAATACTTCTGCTGTGTGTACTGTCATCATGTATCGAAGCGAAGGATACACCCACGCCCGCAACAAGCGAATTCAAATATTCCAATGGCGTTATCACCGGGTTTACCGGGAATGCGGCATTTGTCATCATCCCTGCCAAGATAGACGGAAATGAAATAACCGGGATAGCTTCGAATGCATTCAAAGGCTGCGAATACATGACAAGCATAACGATACCGGCTAATATAACCGGTATCGAAGGGCAGCCGTTTGACGGTTTCCAGTTTTTGAACAGCATCCTGGTAAGTGAAGGTTCGTATGCCGATCAGTGGTGCAGGGATAACGGTTATGCCGAACTGATACAGTATATCGATTGAATGTGAGGCGTATCTTGAAAAAATTTATGATCAGATGTGATATGGAAGGTGTCAGCGGCATCACAGGCTATGAGCAGGCGATACCCGGAGGATCAGAGTATGGTACAGGCCGGAAGTATTTCATGAGCGACCTGCTTGCCGCCGTAAAAGGACTGACAGAAGGCAAAGCAGATGAGATCCATATCTATGATGAGCACTGCGACGGGAGGAATATAGATCTTTCTGTATTGGGCGGGAATGTTAAAGTATACTGCGGTAAACCTCCATATACGGAAGCATGGGCAGGAGGGCTTGACGAAAGTTTTAACGGACTCATCCTTCTTGGATTCCATTCGAAACGCGGTACGGAAAATGCTATTTTGAACCATACTTACGAATCTGATATAAAGGATATAACGGTGAACGGAAGATCCGTCGGTGAAATAGGCATAGAGACTTATATAGCAGGGCATTTCAGTGTGCCCCTTTTAATGATAACCGGTGACTCAGAAGGCGTAAAAGAAGCACATGACATTGTTCCGCAAGCTACAGGCGTCACGGTGAAAGAATCATTATCGGAGCATGGAGCTGTCTGTTATCCCTTATCAAAGACCTCGCAGTTGATATATGAAGCTGCAAAAAGATCTGCAAAGGCTGAAGATATATCTGATCCTTTAAGTATCCGCGGAATAGTGAAAATGAAGATAACCTTCTTTGATACGCCTTATGCCGTACAGTACAGGAAGCTTTTTGGAGTACCGGTATTTGAAGAAGATAACATACTGATATGCTGGGCAAGATACTGGCAGAACAAACTTAAGGTACAGAAGACGATATGAAAGAAGATATACGAAGCTATGCGAAATTAGGTCTCGTGCATCATATGCTTTATCCCAAATGCACATGCGATGCTGATTTTCATATGGATACACTCATAGAGTTTTCAAGAAGAAAAGATATAGAGACCTTTGACTGCTGTCTGCCTTACGGAGATGAAAGAAGGGAAAGAATAACAGAGGAACTTCTTAAATGTGATAAGCAGATCGTATATGCGCTTCATCTTTTCCCCAGCCGCAAGATATCATTATCCTCCCGTGACATACAGGAACAGGCCATGACAAGGATCATTATAAAAGATCAGATCGATATGGCAGTGAAAATAGGAGCCAAAGGGTTTGTATTCGTTTCGGGAGCTGATGATCCTGATCACAGGGAAGAAGCCAGGGCGGCATTCAAGGCATTTTGCAGATGGTTCTGTAAAGAGTTGAAACCGTATGACATCACGGCATTACTTGAACCTTTCGACCGTACGATCGATAAAAAATATCTTTACGGGCCGATCGATGACTGTATCGGACTGATGGATGATCTATCGGAGGAATTTGATAACATAGGCATCGAACTGGATATGGCCCATCTTCCGCTTATGTCTGAGGAGTTCGGATCGGCTATAGCAAGATGCGGAAGATATATAAAAAGAGTGCATTTAGGCAACTGCGTGAAGTGTAATGTGAATAATCCATGGTATGGCGACAAGCATCCTCCCATGGATTTTGAAGAAGGGGAGATATCGAAAAAAGAGCTTAAGATCATTCTTGAGTCTTTGTTGGATATAGGGTATTTAAGTAAGGAAAAACGCGGAGCGCTTGTAATGGAAATGCAGCCCTATCCTGATAAAACACCTGATTATACGATAAAAAGGACAATGAAACTTCTGGATGAAGCATGGAACGAGATCTGATAACTGAGACATATGGTCGCTTACCAATATTTATTGTTTATTATAAAAACATGGCCATATATATCGGGTAAGTGATTTTTTTGCCTACCTGACCTACATTACCTGATATGAGTTTATATCCGCGCTTGATTTCAGGCCTTTTAAGTATTTCGTTAAGTGATAATGTTGCACCGTTTTTCGCCTTCACTTCTACCGGTATGATCTCACTTTTTTTGGTAAGTAAAAATTCGATCTCCTGAGAGTTGTTTTCTGTTTTGTAGTAGTTGAGCTTATATCCTTTTTTCGTTAAAATATCGGCTACCAGGTTTTCATAAATACCGCCTTTTGCATTGCCTGTCAATGTGTCATTTACTATGGTTTCCTTCATATCAAATCCGTACATCGAAACAAGTATACCTATATCATTCAGATATAGTTTGTACTGATCCTCCTTCTCATATGCTATGAGCGGGAATACAGGCGTTGAAATATTAAAACAGAATCTGACCAGATTCGCATCTCTAAGCCATTCAAGACTGTTACCGTATTTTCTGGAGTTTGCTCCCTTTTCGACAACGGAAAACTGAAACTTTTTATTCTCTTTTGCAAGCTGTCGCGGAATAGAGAGGTAGCAGTTTCTGGTTTTGGGTTTTTCTGCCAGAGAAGCGTATTTCGAAATATCGTCTACATAGCTGTCAACGATTTTCTGCTGTTCTTTCTGTACTTCGCTGTAATTATTCGTCTCAATAAATTTATTTACAACTGCAGGCATGCCGCCTACAACAATATACTCACGCAGGTATTTCATCATTGACTCATGCATGGCATCAGGGATTTTTTCGACTTTGTCGAAATATTCCCGGACATAGCTGATAGCAGTATCGTTGATGCCAATAGCCCATAAGAATTCTTCGAAGTCAAGTGAATGCATTTCGATCTGTGTTTCATAACCAACGGGGACCGAGGAAATTCCCTTATAATTTATACCAAGCAATGAACCTGAAGCAATAACATCATACCTGTCATCGATCGCCAGAAACTTCAGTGCCGTTCTTGCCTGCGGGCAGGCTTGTATTTCATCCAGGAATATCAGCGTGTCGTCGGTAATAAGATTTAAACCCTGGATCTTCAATGACATCTTTTTCACTATTTCATCTACGGAAAGATCCCCGTTGAAAATGTCGCATAACCCCGGAGTTTCCTCAAAGTTGATATAGATATAGCTCCTGTAATTTTCCCTGGCAAACTTATCTATAATATATGTCTTGCCGATCTGTCTTGCACCCTTAACTAAAAGACACTCCTTGTTTTTGTGCTGTTTCCAGTCAATAAGCACCTGCATTATTTTCCTCTTAAGCATGTGTATACTCCTTTATATACGATATTATATCAGAAGTACAGTGTTCAATCAACAGCTGATGCATAGAATTAGACGATGTTATTTGAAAATATGCATAGAATTAGACGATGTTAAACATAAAATGTACATATAATTAGACGATGCGGCAGAAAAATATCCTTTTACACAAACGGATCGCATAGAAATACCACCGCGATCGTCCCTATAAGCAAGCCTATCCAACGCTTGGTTGAAAGTTTTTCTTTGAATACAAGAACAGCCACTATCATCATAGCGACCAGGCCAAGACCATTTATTAAAGGGAAGAATATTGCGCTGTCCATCACACCTGAAAGATACAGGTTCAGCTTATTATTTACTGCGGCTGTAATGCCGCATAATACGAATATCCACATTGAAATCGACGGTCCTGATATCCCTGTTGTTATGTTTTCCCTCTTCTTTACGATAAAATAGGCAACTATTGAATAAACGAACGAAAATGCAAAAGCTATCACAAGGAAACCGTTCAATTCGGATGCATGTACCGAACTCTGATGGTACTTCTGCATCACCCCTATAAGCCCTGTGCAGATGAAAGCGATAACACAGTACAGCATCCATTTTGCGGAAACTTTTTTCGTGTTTTCACCGTTATCAATTGACAGTAAGAAGCATACTATCATAAGGACTATCCCTATGTATTGCGTTAATGTTATTATCTCTTTCCAGAACAGCATACCTGACAGTGTGGGTATGATAGTGGAAAGCGAGATTATTACGGATGTATAGGACATGGGCCCGGTTTTTAATGCTTTAAGATATGTTATCTGCTGAAAAACAGACACAGTACCGAAAATTATTCCAAGAACAACGGTAAATACAGAGATCAAGCCAATACCGCCCCATATAACCAGCACCAGCGCTACGACCAAACTCCCTATCGCATTGGAAAAGTAATAATCAGCAGTGTTCTTTGCGATCCTGCCTGTATAATATGTCTTTGCCATTCCGCCTGCAACAGCAGCTAACAGGCTTATTACAAGCAGTATGTATACATTTATGCTTTCCACTTGGTTTTCCTTTCGATGTATATAAGTTTTGCCGTACGTTTTTCCGGTAACGTAAGTGTGATGCCTTTAGCAAGATCTGCACCGCTTGCTTCTGCAACTGTATCTGTGTCTGCATCTTTTAGAAGATATTTTCCACCTTCTTTGGCATATGTAAGCTTTACCGTCAGTTTATCATCTTCGCATTCTTCCATTCGAAATGTCTCAAGTATCCCTTTTTCAGTATCAGGATCATAGAAGCTGAATGCCGTGAATCCTTTTTTGTCCAGCTTGTTGTGCCAGGGCGTATGAACATAGAAATCACAAAGAGTATATTTTTTAAGCGTGTCCCATTCATTGATGCCAAACCGTAAAATGTCGAAATCCTGGTTTGGATCCTGCACGAACTGAGTGTCAACGTTCAGTATTGGAAGATAGGAGCAGCGCCATACATATTTATCAGATATCCCTCTCGCGTCAAGCTGTTTTGCTTTCTCCTTTGTGATAGCTCCGCAGAAAGGCACCCACTTATTGAAAGAAGATGTCATTGAAAGCCTTAAAGCTGTAGATTCCCTGTCAGAATCGCTTCTTAATATCGGCACCCCTCTTCTTAAGGATTCAAGATCGTTTCTTCCTCCGCCGCTCGCGCATGAATCAACGAATGTACACCTGCCGTTTTTTGCGCAGTTTAAAATGATGTCATCCCACATCCTGTAATGTCCCATAACTACTTTTATCTCTGTGATGCCTGCACGGTCCGCGCCTTCTTTTAAGTCGAGCATCTGCCAAAGTGGAGCGGGGTTGCTGTTGTTGTCCTCGCGATACATATCAACTCCGTTTTCATTCATCACTTTAATTATCCTGTCGGTCGTCCATTTCAGGCATTTTGGATCACCTATGTTATTTGTGATCGCTTTTATATTTTCTCTTCTGATCGCCCAGTTCACATCGTATCCGTAGTTCCTTGCAAGCGCTTCGGGATTTGTGACTCTTTCCGGTTCGAACCACATAAGTGTTTTCATGCCATGCTCTCTTGCAAATTCGGTCGATTCAAGAAATGTCTTATCCGGCCACTTAACTTTATCAAGTTCCCAGCTCCCTACGGTCTCCCACCAGTCGGTCTCAACTGTATTTCCTTCAGGATCGGAATACCAGCCTGCATCAAACCATCTGAAGTCTATCTTAACTTTTTCTTCCAGCATTTTTTCTAAAGAAGGGCGCCATGTATAATATCTTTCGGATATACTGCCGTCAGAGTTCGGGATGCCTGTGTCATATGCGATGTTGACAGTCGAGAAAGGTCTTATATCCGCGCCTGATGCATCAGCCTTTGGCATACTGCAGTGTATGAACCATGATCTCCAGAAATTTGTGGCGTAGTCCTCGTCTCTTACCGTATATGGCGCGATCACTATCAGCGCCGTGCGTATCTTTTCACCCGGTTTAAGATATGTGCACAAACCGTTTGTTGATCCTGCTACGAATTTCGTTGAGCCGTTTGCGTATTCGAAATCCGCTTTCCATGTTCCCGCCCAGCCGATAGCAAGCATGGTACCGCCATTACCGTGTTCAAGGTTGAAATACGGGAAATCCACATGTGTAGGCCTGCCTGAATCTGACCTGAAACCAACGGCTTTTTCGCTCAGATCGTGACAGTAAGGTCTGTACTGGTTGTCATGGTCACCGAGTATTCCTTTCAAATATGCATCTTTGCCCTCAAATATCATATCAGCAGCACATACATCCGATATGATCCCGGTATTTTCTTCTCCTGCATTTTCAAACCATATGGTCCATTCGTATACGCCATAATCGGGATAAAAGGCTGTATCCAGCGTTATTTTAAGATCGTTATCATACTCCATCACCATGATCTTGACTGTCTTGTTTCCGGTCACATCGAAGATCCTGTCTGTGATGATAAATTCCAGAGAGGGGAAGCCTTTGTATTGTTTACCGTTTATGCGAAATGATACAGGAAAAAGGCTGAGATCATCGGTTATCTTTCTGTATTCATTTTCGGAAACGGGATTTGCATATTTACTCATAAATCCTCCAAAACAAATGATATCTGTCACTGCAGCGAATGTATTATACCTCATAAATTTAAGTATTTAAACGGAGGGTAAAATAAAAGCCCGGATCTCTCCGGGTTTTCTGTTATTCCTCAACAGCAGCTTTCTTCGCGTTGATAGCCCTTATGATCGAAGGATCAAGTTTCGGCTGTCTGTCATATGTATACAGGCCGTTCTGCTCCTGTTCGACATCAGTCAGCTGTGTATAGCAGAATGCGCACATCCTCGGATCGTTGAGAAGGACTTCCGTAAGGCCTTTGTATCTAGCGATGAACTCATCCATACTCTTTGGACGTTCGCCATACCCCCAACCTTCCTTATCGGTTTCTGACCACCATATCCCGCCGTACTCGCTTACGAAAACAGGGCAGCACTCATCGTCAACATATCCGTCAAAGTTTTCCCTGGCATCATGCATCGCATCGTATCTTTCCCTGAATGTGCCAGGATTCTGATCATAATCGTGTTTGTCCCTAATGTCGCTCGCACCGGGAACATGTGTCCAGCCTGATGTATCTATCACAGGCCTGGTACTGTCCAATGCCCTTGTCATGTCTGCAGTCATTTTGATGATATACGGATCCTGATCTTTCTGTGTTTCATTGAACGGGCACCATCCTATTATCGCCGGATGGTTATAGTCTCTTTCCAAAATCTCCAGCCATTCAGGCAAAAATCCCTTCCATGCTTCGGGTTTGCTTATATCAAGCCCCCAGTTGGCATGTTCTTCCCAGACAAGGTATCCCATCACATCGCAATGGTAAAGGAATCTTGGTTCAAATACTTTCTGGTGGAGCCTTGCTCCGTTGAAGCCCATATCCAGCGATCGCTGTATGTCAGCTATCAATTCCGAATCATCGGAAGCAGTGTATATGCCGTCAGGATAAAATCCCTGATCAAGTATAAGTCTTTGGAATACCGGTTTACCGTTAAGCAGGAATTTTTTATCATGGTATGCGATGCTCCTCATGCCGAAATAGCTGTGGACCTTATCATCCTTCAGTTCCAGGACAAGATCATAAAGGTCCGGATCGGCGTTGTCCCAAAGATGGAGTTCATAAAGAGAGATTTCAAGGATCGCATGTTTGCCGGATACTGTTCCTTGTGAGGAACCTGCCTCATGGCCTTTATAGTATGCGGTAGCCGTTACGGTCTGACCGTGCGCATTCATACATAGCGCATCGATGTATAATGTGCTGTTTTCAATGTTCGGCGTGCACCGAAATGATGCGATATATGAGTCTGCAACGTTTTCAAGCCAAACTGTCTGCCAGATACCTGTTGTTCTTGTATAGTTGCAGCCTTTTGAGTAAAACCCGGTGCTCTGCTTGCCGCCTGGCTGATTATTCGAGCGTAGAAGATCGGTCGCACAGACCGTTATTATGTTATTGCCTTC
>JBAYNV010000073.1:0-10026 GCA_041678685.1 Clostridia bacterium | reverse complement strand
TGCGGAAAACAATATTCTCATAAAAACGGGTGAGGCATTGGAAATACTGCATAAGACCGATACGATCGTTCTGGACAAAACAGGTACTATCACAGAAGGAAAACCCAGTGTTGTCGGTATACATACAGTGATTGGTGATGAAGATAATATACTTTTAATGGCTGCTGCGCTGGAAAAAATGTCAGAGCACCCGCTTGCAGATGCAATAATAAGGGAGTGCAGCAACAGAAAGCTGGAGATCCCTGAAGCAAATAGTTTCATTGCGATACAGGGAGAGGGTATAAAGGGAACGGTAAAAAGAGGGTCATATTCCGTAGGCAATTCCAAATTGATGGAAAGGGAAAACATAAATACTCACAGTGTGGATGTGAAATACCGGGAATATGCGGATAAGGGATATACACCCGTATATGTAGCAAGAAATGGCGAGATGCTCGGTCTGATCGCGATAGCCGATGTGATCAAAATGAGCAGTATATCAGCAATAGAGGAAATAAGGCAATTAGGTATAAGGGTTATAATGCTTACAGGGGACAATGAGACTTCAGCTCACGCCGTAGCGGAAGCGGCAGGAATAGATGAGGTAATATCAGGGGTGCTCCCGATAGAAAAGGAAAAGAAGATATCAGAGCTCAAAGGTAAAGGAAGGACCATTGCCATGGTCGGAGACGGGATAAATGATGCTCCCGCCCTGGTTGCCGCAGATATCGGGATAGCAATAGGGGCAGGAACGGATATTGCTATCGAATCAGCTGATGTGATACTGATGAGAAGCAGCCTGTCAGATGTCCTGACATCCATAAAACTGAGCCGCAAGGTATTCAAAAACATCAAGGAAAACCTGTTTTGGGCTTTTCTGTATAATACTGTAAGCATTCCATTGGCAGCGGGACTGTTTTATGATGCATTAGGGTGGAAATTAAGTCCTATGATCGCTGCAGCTGCAATGAGTCTGAGCTCCATAAGTGTTGTGAGCAATGCATTGCGTTTAAGAAGATTCAAAATAAATGATACAAAGAAAGCAGGAAAAAAAACATGAAGAAAACAGTTATAATCGAAGGAATGAGCTGCTCGCACTGCAGCAAAAGAGTCGAAGACGCACTCAACAGACTGCCAAACACGAAAGCATCTGTAGATCTGAATAAAAAGGCAGCTTCAGTGGAAACCAATGAAGCTGATGCCTCTATCATAAAAGCCGTAACAACTGCGGGCTATAAGGTCACTGAGATAAAGTAGATGCTTTTTTAGGTATTGAGCCATTATTCTCCATTTCATCAACAGTTTCCAGTATAAAAAGCCATAATTCAGGGGTTGCTGTCCTTATAGGATCCATACGCTTCAAAATGTGATCCCTGTCAATATTACCCTGCTTCCATGTATGTCCATCTGTCATGCAGTTGCTTAAAAAGGGTTGCAATCTGTCCATTGCGTTTGCATATTTGGATTCTTTTGTTTTCATTGCGTCGAATTCATGCCATAGGTCCAGGACCATATTTTCCTGATCTTTCGGCAACTGCGAAAAGAGTTTTGCAGCTGCTGCATTTTCTCTTTCTTCCTTGTTTTTATTGCCTTCGACATCATATGCAAAAGTATCGCCTGCGTATATCTCCACAAGATCATGTACTAGAGCCATCTTCATTACTCTTGAAATATCTACCGGTTCTAAGGAATATTCCTCCAGAAGCATTGCCATTATTGCCAGATGCCAGGAATGCTCTGCGTCATTTTCCCTTCTCGAACCGTCACCGACCAACGTCATTCTGAGGATGTTTTTCATCTTATCGATCTCTTTGATGAATTCTATCTGCTTAAAAGCTCTGTTTATCATTGTTAGTAGTATCTGCCTCCGTTTTATCTGTAGATTTAAAAACGATATTTCTGTTCAATACATAACCGGTACAGGTATAGAACACCATTCCTATGCCGACTCCCAGCCATTCCTTCATCAGCCAGATATCAATGAGCAGATACTGTATCAGTTCAACAATACCCATCAATGAAAGGCATACCGTAAAGAATAACAGAATCTGCTTTGTGGCGTTTTCATTCTCTTTTTTAAATGTAAATTTTCTATTAAGGCAGAAACTGATGCATATGCCTACACCGTAACCTATTATCGTATATACAAGATATTCAACGCCAAGGTGCTTGAGAAGAATAAAAATACCGGTTGTGATGCATGTGTTCACTATACCGACAAGGCCATATCTCAACATCTGGAACAGCTCCCTGAATAACCGGTATTTCATGAATTTATCTATAAACTTCTTCATGCAAAAGATTATACTACAAATTCCTGTTTTGATGAGTAATTTATTATTCATGTATTCCAAGGTATTTGGTGCATGTAGAAAATGTTTTAATGGGTAAAAGGTTTAACACCAAAAGCTTTTGTGATAGAATCTAAACGTAGGTTATTTACTAAGGAGAATTTATGAAAGCAATAATCAAAGCAAGAGAAGGATTGGGAAATGTGGAGTTAGTTGACAGACCCATTCCTGAAATCAATGAAAATCAGGTACTTATCAAAATTAAAAAAGCTGGGATATGCGGAACCGATTTCCACGTATATAAGTGGGATAAATGGTCTCAGGATAGAATAAAGACCCCATTGGTAATGGGTCACGAATTCGCCGGAGAAATAGTTGAAATGGGAAAGAATGTGACCGGACTGCATATCGGACAAAGGGTTTCAGCTGAAGGACATATTACATGCGGTATATGCAAACTTTGCAGAACGGGCAGAGGGCATATTTGTGATGATGTAAAAATAATAGGTGTGGACAGAGACGGTTGTTTTGCGGAATATCTTCAGATGCCAGCATATAATGTATGGCCTTTGGATGACGATATAGCAGATAAATACGGAGCTATCATGGATCCTCTTGGAAATGCTATGCATACCGTAATGGCACAGCCGATCTCCTCAAGAGATGTGCTCATAACAGGAGGCGGATCCATAGGGCTTTTTGCTACAGCTATATGTCATAAATTCGGAGCTTCAAGGCTGGTCGTAAGCGAGCCGCAGCCCTTTAAAGCAGATATTGCAAGAAGAGCAGGAGCGGACGTTATCATAAATCCATTGGGAGAGGATCCGCTGGGACAGATCAAAGAAGCATTCAACGGCAAGCAGCCCGAAGTCGTTCTTGAAATGAGCGGGTTCCCGTCTGCATTGCAGTTAGGCCTGGAAGCGATAGAAAAAGGCGGAGACATGGCAGTTTTGGGAATACCTCCGGCCGATGTGGAGATCGATATGGGTAAATACGTGATATTCAAAGGCATCACAGTAAGAGGCATCAATGGAAGAAGGATGTTTGATACATGGTTTCAATGTCAGAATTTCTTAAAAGCCAATGCTTCCTTTATTGACCAGATCATAACACATGAAATACCCATGGAAGATATCAATGAAGGCTTCAAATTGATGGCTGCCAATAAGGCGGTTAAAGTTGTTCTTACGTTTTAAGGGATGATTGTACAGAAAGCATACGCCAAACTGAATATAGGGTTAGATATAAAAGGTTTACGTGAAGACAGATATCATGAGATCGATTCGATAATGCAATCCATCGAACTTGGCGACAGGATCACTTTTGGCGGAAAAGAAAGAGGCATAGAATTCTGGTGTGACGATGCTTCAATAAAAAACAGCGAAAACACCGCTATGATAGCGGCTCAGCTTTTCATGAAGGAAATGAAAATACAGGAAGGGGTCAAGATAGACCTGTATAAAACCATTCCGGTATCATCAGGTCTTGGAGGAGGCAGCACAGATGCCGCAGCAGTGCTTCGCGGCCTTAACTTCATGTTTAAAAAGGGCCTTACATATGCCGAATTGGAGAAGATGTCCGAAAAGATCGGATCTGATGTGCCTTTCTGTATAAAAGGCGGGACCCAGAGGGTGACTGGAAGAGGAGAAGTGCTCAAAACTTTAAAACCTTTTTCTGATGTATGGTTCGTTATATTAAAACCTAAAGAAACTGTAGATACTTCATGGGCATATAAGGAATACGATAAAGCAAAAGACGTAGTACGGCCTGACATGGATCTCATTCAGGGGCTTATGGAGAAAAGAGATCTTAGAGTTCTGGACGGGAAAATAATAAACATATTTGAAAAAGTGGTTTTACCTTACCGCAAGACGATAGAAACAGCCAAAGAAGAACTTAAGGCTACCGGAGCGGGAAGTGTCTTTATGACAGGTTCCGGCTCAGCGGTCGCTGCGATGTACTATGAAATGAAAGATGCAAGTATGGCATATACTTTGCTTTCAAAAAAATATTCTGACCTGTTCATAACAAAGACATCAGGCGGGTTGTTATGAAAATACAATGCGGAGTCGATATAATTGAGAACCGCAGGATAAAAGAAGCAGTTGAGAAAACTGAGAGATTTTTAGAGAAAAATTATACTGATAATGAAATAGAATACTGCAGATCCAAAAAGGCAGGTATGTACCAGAGCCTGGCAGCAAGATTTGCAGCTAAGGAAGCTGTTGCAAAAGCATTAGGTACCGGTTTTACACGATCCGTACAGCCTAAAAATATAGAGATCCTCACGGAGGAAAACGGAAGACCGTATGTTGTGCTTAACTATGAAATAAAAAAAGAGTTCAGGACTGTATCAGATATCAGTCTTAGCATGTCGCATTGCACCGATCATTCGGTAGCTTATGCGGTGATCACATTCACGGAGGATGATATTGGGAACTAGTTTCATACATATAGCGGATATACACATGGATCAGTCATTCACCACGCTTGCGGCAAAGGATGGTTTTCCTGCTTTGCGCAGGAAAGAGATCTTCGAAACTTTTATGAATGTGCTGAAAAGAGCAGAGAATGAGGATATAGATTTTATCATGATATCCGGAGATATGTATGAGCACGGTTATACGAATATTAAAAGAATAAACGAAATAAACGAGCAGTTTAAAAGAATTAAAGGAAATATAATAATAATAAGCGGTAACCATGACCCTGAAGCGCGTAATTCATATTACTGCCTTTTTCAATGGGCGAAAAATGTGCACATCCTTCTGCGCAACGAACCTTCCATATGTTTTACAGAACAGGGTATCTGTTTTCATGGAATAGGTTTTGATACCGGAGGCGGACAGATCCGTCTTCTTGAGAATATAAAGACAAATGAGAAAATGATCAATGTATTACTGATGCACGGTGATGTAGATCTTAATATATCGGGATATAACCCAATAGATTCTAATATTTTAAACAGTAAAGCTTTTGACTATATCGCAATGGGGCACAATCACAGGATGTATGTTAAATCTAACATATACAATCCGGGCAGTCTTTCACCGCTAGGATTCGATGAGCCGGGCGAGCACGGATATTTTATAGGTGACTTCAGATCAAAAAAAGCAGAGTATGTAAAGAACGAAGGAAGAAAATATGTCGACATATCAATGAGCCAGGAGAAACTTAGTTTATTTAATGAAATGTATCCGAACAAAAAGGATATATACAGGATAAGAGTGACCGGGGAAAAGGAAGAAAATGAAATATCCGTGGATCTGTTCAAAGAATATGATTTTGTCGAAGTGATAGATATCAGAAAAATTAAAGCTCCGAACAGAACTGATGGTTTTCAGGGGATCAAAGGTGAATATGCCGGGATCATATATGGCAAACTGAAAATCGCGGATGAAGATAAAAAAGTGATATATGAAGATGCTCTTAGGTATGGGATGATGGCTTTATCAAATGAAAGGCTGGACATAGAATGAAGATATCAGCTGCCCATATATATGGTTACGGTAAATTTGCAGATAAAGACTTTGTTTTTAAAGAAGGATTCAATATTTTTCTAGGAAAGAATGAAGCGGGAAAAAGCACACTTATGTCGTTTATAAAAGCCATGCTGTACGGGCAGAAAAAAGAAAGGGAAAGCAAGGAAGGACAGCTTCCCGAATCAAAGAAATACAAACCGTGGAATACGGATAAATACGGCGGATATCTTAAAGTCGAGACCGATACAGGCGAAGTATTAAGGATAGAAAGGGATTTCAGCGACAGGTCATTCAAAGTTTTTGATGTTAATAACGAAGATATCTCAAACCGGTTTTCAATGGATAAAGACAGCGGGATGCCCGGTCAGGATCTTCTTGGCATGGACATGGAATGTTTCGCAAATTCGTCGTTCATATGTCAGGATAAAAGCATATTATATTCCGAAGACAAAGAACATATTGCAGAAAAACTGGCAAATATAAATGAATCTGCAGAGGAATCCGTCTCAGTCAAAAACGCATGCAAGAGCATAAAAGACAAGCTGACTGAGCTGGGAAACGACCGCACATCAAAAAAGCCTTACAATATGCTTTTGGAAGACATAAGAAACGAAGAAGACATACAGACAAAGATGCAGGAAAGCAATGAAATATGCCTGGCTTATCTTTCTGAAAGAGATGATCTTGTAAGGAAGATCGGAATCCTTAAAAACGAAGAGAAAATGTCTGAAAGAAAAGAAATTCTTGATAAGAGCCTGTCAGGTAAAAGCAAATATGACGGATATTTAAAAGAAAAGGAAAATATAAATAAAAGAATATCGGATACTGATGAAAAGAAAATCGAAAAAGAAAGCAAAGCATTGAATGAGGAGCTTTCAAAGCACGATGATCTGGACAAAGAGATCGACAGTTGTAAAAATAAGTCTAAAAAATATAAGAGCATAATGATCACTATCATAATAATAAGCCTTTTGGTCATTGCTTCTACAGTATATCTCATGCTGGAGATCAACATTCTGTATGCGACACTTTTCATACTGCCTGTTGCCGCATTATTCACTTTCCTTCTGTTTAAGAAGAGAGTATCAACATTGAATGTACAGCTGCATGACATAGAAAAACTCATTATAAGACAGAAGGAAATGGATGAGCTGGTAAAGAAGGCCGAACAGGACAGATCAAACAGGATACTGATCAGAACATACGACGGATTGATGCAGGATATACTGTCAGAAGAGGATGTGCTTGACTATAAAGCGCTCAATGAGAAAATTGATCTTCTGAGATCGGAAAAGATCATGACCGTCAGAAGCAGGGAAGACTGTCTCAGCGATATACAAAACAGCAGAGAACGTCTTGCCATCGTTCAGGCTGAAATAAGCAAATATATGAATTCGAATGAAGTAATTGCAGAGCATGAGGAAAAGCTCGCAGAGCTGAAAGAGAAAATGGCGGGACTTGAGAGGAAAAAAGAAGCTCTTGCCATAGCATATGACTGCATACTGCAGGCATCGAAAAAGATGCAGGAATATGTGATACCGAAAATGAATGAGGAAATGAGCGTGTATCTTGAAAAGATCACTGCAGGAAAACATACAAACATCAAAACAGGACAGAAGATGGAATTGAATACTGAATATACAGATAAGGTACATTCTATATATGAGTTTTCAGATGGAACTATCAGACAAATGTATCTGGCGTTCAGACTTGCGGCAGGAAAGACATTCAGCCAGAAGAAGAGTTCGCCGATTTTTATGGATGAAGCTCTTGTATATTATGACAGTCAGAGAAAAAAGAGCACTCTGGATTTTTTGTATGGATTATCAGAGAATACGCAGATAATTTTTTTTGTTACAGGCATAGAAGACGAGTTTATCAAAGATAAGAACATAAGCATATATCAATTTGACTAATTAAATTATTTGAAAAAATCAGATGCGCTTAGCGAATCGATGAATGCTTTTTTACACTGGCAGTCATGACCGTTATCTACGCCTGTATCTTTGCATAACATGCAGTCATATTTTCTGGTAAGATAATCTGAAGGTATATTATTCTGCCGGAAGATCAGAGACAATTCATAATTCTTGTTCTTTATATCTTCCGAAATAGCTTTTTTATCAGGAGAGAAAGCCTGTTTGAACAGAAGATCATTGATCTGGTTATACAGTGTTTCCGCAGTGGGATGTTTTCTGAATACTTCCGTTCTTCTCGTTTCAAAAAGCATGGAATTTTTCATATTGATGCTTTGATAGTGCTCCTGGACCAGCAGCCTTATCTCATCCGGATCAACTTTTCTGAGTTTTGGATTATCCTTGATATCTTCAATACTTCTGACATTGTTTTCATGCCAAGTCGAAAGTATTTTATCCACATATGCTATGTTTGGATTTGCTATTTTAACTGTTCTTTTTAAGGCTTCTTCAATAGTTTCATATGTATAATGATATTCATTGAACCACTTATTGATGATATCTGTCTCAAATTGAGTGAATGGGCTCTTTCTGTTAAGTGCTTTATATATCTTGTTCTGTGATTCCATGGTTTTTTTCCGTGCGTCAAATAAAGCCTGAACGTCGAAAGCTGTCTTCACGTTGTTTTCAGCCCAATCTTTTGCAACTGCTTCTATGTAGTTGCGCGATAAAGAACCTTTATCTTTGCAGACCGTAAAAAGCTGCATCATGACAGCGTCTTCAAATCCATATTTTTTAAAACACTGCTCAATACAGCCGTACATATATATAGGCATAGCGCCATCGAAGAATGAATCGTTTATTCCTACGATTATAGAAGCCTTTTCACCAAAGTCCTCAATTTTAAGGGAAGTGCGTTCCTTGTACAATCTGTCTATTTCCATACCCTTTATATCACTGATGAATATTTCATTCCCGACAAGAGATATTAGCTGCTTCTTAACCAATTCATCAAGTGCAATACGCAATACCGTTTCTTCAACACCAAGTTTCTTTGTAAGTTTGAAAATATCGATATGACTGTCCGTTTTACCTATAAAACTGCAGTATATGTAAGTTTTTACTGCATCACCTGTAAGTTCCGGCAGATATTCATATATGAAAATATCCGGAATCAGAGTATCTGAATACAATATTGATTTGTTATCATAAAAATCACTCATTTTTACATCGCCTTTGTTCGCTAATTATATCTGAAAATTCAAATCAAGTAAACAGTAATAACCTGGCGGTATCTGCTTATTCGAAGTAAAATCAGAATATTGTCACAATATTCCTATAATATGTCACATTTATAATATGGTAAATATAAACAGATTAAAATACAATTGAGATACAAGATAAATTAAACAAAACATAGGACCGTATCAGACCGTACTATATCAAGCGATGGGAGAAACATATGAAGAAGATATTTTCCTTATCAATGTCGATAGTTTTATTATTAGGTATCGCTATAGGATCCGCTTCATGTACAAAGATGACTGACAGGCCGTCCCTATCTGTGAATACAGAAAATTCATCAGAGGATATATATACTGTTACTGAAGCAGAGTATGATATTGCCACATATGGCGAAGGCTCTATTATGAAACCAAAAGTTGAACAGTTTAAAAACATCAGCAGACAGAAAACACTGAATGCAAAACTCGTTACGTTCAATGAGATGATCACAATGGATATGCAAACCAATAGAAACAGGCAGCTTTATGACAGATATGAGATCCGTCAGATCAACTGTTATCTGTTTTCCTGCCAGTATTTCACTGCATTCGAAACCACTGTTTCAAACAGGGGTGTAAATATGCTCGTCGGATCAGGTATCAACGGCACTCTTTTGATGAACTTGCCGGCTCTTCTTGGAACGGATCTGGACTCTGACGGATGGAATAATTTTATGATCCTGTTCAATGAAGCCCGCGTAGCAGCAGATGCAAAAGAAATAACTAAAGAACAGATCGCATCCGATGATGCAGGTTATGTGTTTATAGGTGAGGATCTTATGGATCTTACTCTGCTTATCATGTATAAAACCCCAGGCGATACAGAGCAGCAGGAGGTATCAATGAAATTAAATGATATCATGGACTGTCTCACAGAAAAGATGCAGGTTTATTTCACTTTCACCAAAGATGCTTCAATGACATATGAGGAGTATGCTCTTATATTATCCGAATATGAGGAATGATCATATAAAAACGTTAATTCCCAAAGTAAGTTCCACAGTTAGAGACATATAGACTTTACATTGGGAAATCAATGGAATTAAGTATGATAAATTCAATAAAACAAACCCAG
>JBAYNV010000072.1:0-10085 GCA_041678685.1 Clostridia bacterium | reverse complement strand
GTGATCGCATCAACCGATAAAATAGTCATGCCTATGGAATTCATCACAGGGCGTTTGTCAGGCAATTACATAACTGACCATACTATGGCTTCAGGCACCATGCTGTATAACATACATACCAGGCAGTGGGATACGGATATCTTAAATGCTTTTGGGATAGATATAGACAAACTGCCTGCGATAAAGGAAGCGGGAACACCCGCAGGTGTAATACTTCCCGATGTTGCCGAGGAATTGGGATTGCCAAAAGAAACTCTGGTCGTTGTCGGAGGACAGGACCAGAAATGTGCTTCACTTGCAGGCGGGATAGACTCATCCACACTTACCGTTTCACTTGGGACAGCCGCTGCGGCGGAGGTCATCTGCAGCTCACCTGTTCTGGATCCTGATTTTATGATACCTGCGTTCTCCTATCTGTTTGCAGGATGCTGGGTGCTTGAAGGAGCTGTCGCCACTTCCGGAGCGGCAGTCAAATGGTTCAAAGATAATTGGGCGTCATCATATACTTATGCTGAAATGGATGAAAAGGCAATGCTTGCATATGCAGCGCAGAATAATGTGTTTTTCTATCCGTATTTAAGCTCGGATTTCAATGATGATAAAAAGGGCGTGTTTTACGGGCTGGGTCTGGATACCGGTGTTTCTGAAATGGCAATGGCAGTGCTTGAAGGGATAACTTTTGAGATCTCGCATATATCAAAACGTCTGGAATATCTGTCTGACACAGTAAAGATTGATAAAATACGGGTATTCGGAGGCGGTGCCAACAGCGGTATATGGTGCCAGCTGCTGGCTGATGTGTGTGATCTTCCTGTTGATGTAATGCATACGCCGGAGACGGCAGCTCAGGGTGCAGCCATACTTGCAGGAGTAGGAGCGGGCAAATACAAAGATGCTTTTGCTGTTGCCGCGCAACTGAAAGTATTTCATACTTTCCTGCCTGATGTCTGTAACGGCGCTATTTATTCCAAGAAGAAAGCTGACTATTTTACATTGAAGACCAGGCTGTTCGATCATTGACGGAGGACTGTATATGACACATTTTATAGCGGGCTGTTCGATAGGGGATCTGTCTCCATGGGAGGGTGTGGATCTTGGAGGCTACCCATATTTTGACCGTAAGAACACAGGGATACACGACCCTTTGTATGGAACATGCCTGTATCTTGAAACAGAAGACAAAAAAAAGCTTCTGCTGCTTGCAGGCGATCTGTGTTATCTTACCAAAGCTCAGGCAGACAGGATAAAAGATGGTATTACCAGAAAATGCGGCCTTTCTACAGACGAAATCATCATATCATGCTCGCATTCACACAGCGCTCCGTGGATGAGCGGGATGTACAGATCCTTTCCCGGCCAGCCGGAATACGAAAGCAAAGCGGATCAGAAATATGTCGATTTCATTGTCGAAAAATGGGCAAAGACCGCTTTGAAAGCTATAAGCGAAACATATCCCGCTGAATATGCATATACTAAAATATACTGCGGTAAGGAAGAGGGGATAGGTGGTAACCGGACAGACCCTGAAAACGGAGAGACGGATCCTTCCACACCGGTTATGGTCATAAGGAAAAAAGGCGGGCCTGTAATGGCCATCCATACAAAATATGCTCTTCACCCTACGATCCTGCACGGAGAAAATACACTCGTAAGCGCAGACTATCCGGGATATATAAGGAAATACATAAACGAAAGCTATCCCGGAGCGGTTTTCATGTTCTCACAGGGCACATCAGGAAACCAGAGCCCAAGATACTACCGTCACGGGCAGACATTCTCTGAGGCGGGAAGGTTCGGATACTCTATAGGAGAAAAGATAGCTTCTGCCATTACGGATCTGGAATATACATCTGATCTGAGCATTTCTCATGAAACAATGGTTTTGGACATAAAGATGAAAAACTACGGCGATCCTGGAATGCTCAAAACTAAAGTCGAATATTACCGTAAAGAGAAGGAAAATGTGATCAGAGCCGACGGTTCATATACCGATATACAGACAGCGGATATGTGGCTTTTAGGTTCGGAATGCGAATATAACTATGCAAAATTGCACAAAGAGGGACGCTTATCCGAATACTACAGCGACGATATCCCCTTTATGGCACATGCAGTTGTTTTGAACCGGTGCGCATATGTTTTTTTACAGGGGGAGCTTTTTGTGGAATACGGAGAAAAAATAAAACATATATCACCGTATGCAGAGACAAACGTCATCACCGTGAGCAACGGTATGACGCCCGGTTACTGCGTGACGCCTGAGGCTGCCAAAACAGGCGGATATGAGGCATGGAACTCCATGCTTGCTTCCGATACAGGTGATAAGATAGTTGTATCTGTGACTGATATGCTTATGAAGATATATGAAAAAAACAGGGAGGAAAGAAAACATGACTAAGGAAGTAAGACCGTTCCCATTTACACCGGCGCCGTTTATACCTTTCAAAGATAAGGCTGAGCTCGAACGCGTACGAAAAATGAGCGGTGAGCAACTTACACATCACAAAAATCCGGACTTCAAGATCAAAATCGTTAAAGACGATCTATTGGAGCATATATTCGTTACGGATATGTTCGCTGAAATCAAGCTGGCTGCGGAAGAAGGAAGAAAAGTGGTCCTCATAATACCCAATCCCAATCCCGGTTACCGCAAGCTTGCCATGATGATAAACAGATTCCACCTTGACTGTAAACATGTATATACCTTCAATATGGATGAATGGGCGGATCAGGACGGTAATATCGCTCCTGAAACATATGCGGCAAGCTTCATGAGAAGCACAAAGAAATTCTTCTACAGTGAAATACTGCCGGAACTTCGCATGCCTGAGAGCCAGATGGTTGGACCGTCAACAAAGAACATAACTCATTACAGCGACATGATAGCACAGGCAGGCGGTGCAGACTGCTGCTACAGCGGTCCGGGCTGGACGGGACACCTGGCATTTATAGAGCCGGACGTGCCTGAGTTTGCCGGTTCGCTTGAGGAGTTTTTAAAGATGGGAGCACGCGTCACCACTTTAAATCCCCTTACGATAGCACAGAACTCACTGCACGGTTGTTTCGGGTGCAGCGGGGATATTGCAAGCGTTCCTCCAAAAGCGGCAACGATCGGGCCGCGGGACGTATTTGCAGCTAAACGCCGCATGGAAATTCACGGTATAACGACATCAGGCACATTCGTGACATGGCAGAGGATGATATCACGCCTGGTCCTTCACGGACCGGTCACCCCTTCGATCCCTTCATCCATACTTCAGCTGGTACCGACCGATGTATATGTCACCGAAACTTTGGCCGCACCTATAGAACCGGATTGGGAATTTCAATATTAAAGCACAGGAGGTATGTATGCTGGTCATAACGAATGCAAAGATCGTTCTTTCTGATCGTATCCTCTACGGTCATGACCTTGTGACCGATAAAGGTAAAATCACCGGGATCCTTCAAAAAGGATCATTTGATCACAGCGGTTGTGAGTTTTCTGATGCAAAAGGATACTATCTCGGACCGGGTCTTGTCGATATCCATAACCACGGCGGAGCCGGCGTGTGGTTTGGCGATGATCCTGACAGGGCCGCTTTGTTCCATCTGTCACACGGGACGACCTGTATAATGGCTACGACCACTATACAGAAGACACACCAAATGATCCTATACGCTATAAAAAACATAACCGGTGCGGTAAAGACTGGAAGAGGTGCGGCATCAAAGGTGATACGAGGCATACATATGGAAGGCCCGTATTTGAGCCCTAAGTACGGAGCATTCAAAAATTATACGCGTATACCTGTAAAAGAAGAATATATGGCTTATGTGAAAGCCGCGGAAGGGCTTATAAAAATATGGACTGTCGCGCCTGAACTGCCGGACATCATTGAAATGCTGAAGGATCTGAGGCCGGATCCAGACGATCCTTTGCCTGTGATATCCGCAGGTCATTCAGATGCAACAACGGATCAGGTGGATGCTTTGATACCATACGGCCTACGACTTCAGACGCACAGCTGCTGCGCCACAGGGTGTTCAATATCGCCTTCACGGTATGCAGGCACAAGAGAGGTCGATTTTGATATGGCATGCTGGCTGAAAGATGAGATATCCGTTGAGGTGATACCCGATTCGAAAGGCATACATACAAGGCCCAAAATGCTGCAGCTCATATTGAAGATAAAGGGACCGGACAGAGTCATAATAGTTACTGATGCAACCGAAGCATCCGGACGTGCAGGACAGATATCGGATGTGAATATAACAGGCGAAGGGCTCACGGGAAGCGCGCTTACCCTCAATAAAGCATGCTCGAATATGATGGCGCATACCGGTATAAGCATCATTGATGCGTTCCGTATGGCATCATACAACCCGGCAAAACTGATCGGTATGGATAAGGAAATAGGTTCGGTAGAAGAGGGAAAACGTGCCGACCTTATACTTGTTGATGACGATATGGATATACACGGCATATGGCTGAACGGAGAGACCGTACAGCCTGTTGTATAACGATCATACATGTTGACATGTATACTTATTGAAGTTAAAATTAAAACAATTATTGGATGTAATTGATCGAAAACATCAGGATTTGGAGAAATGAAATATGAAAAAAGTCATATACGTAATTCTTGTTCTTATACTGTCTGTCACGTTGGCAGCCTGCAATTCGCAGGAGAAGGAAGTTATAGCGTTCAATGACTCCGCGCTCGAGGCTAAAGTACGGACGGCTTTGGATAAACCTGAAGGTGATATCACCGTTTTGGATGCACAGGCTGTAACGGAGTTGGATCTTTCTAACGAATGGCAGGATAACATGCCTTCACAGATACAGATAAAAGACATATCAGCACTAAGCAGCTTCGTAAATCTTACCTCACTTAATGTCACCTTCAATGCATTGACCGACATAAGCGCTCTGTCAGGTCTGACCAAGCTAACATCATTGAAACTTGGAGGCAATCAGATTTCTGATATAAGCGCATTGTCAGGACTGACCAATCTTACCGAATTGTACATATGGGGAAATCCTGATATCTGCGATATAAGCGCAATATCAATGATGACTGATCTTACCGGTCTGTATATTAACGGAACAGGTGTATCTGACATAAGCATGCTTCTTAACATGAAAAAGCTCAAAACACTGAACATAAGCAGCTGCCGGGTAACTGACATATCGGTACTTGCCGGGCTTCCTATCGACAGGCTTATGCTTAATGGCAACGGTATCACAGATTTCAGCTCTATCGAGGGTATATACGAAAATCTTATAGAGAAGGATTTTGAGATGATAATTGCGGACGATATTTCCGATGAGCCGCTTGTGTTTGCCGATGCGCAATTTGAAAAGGCATTACGCACGGCCATGAATATTTTTGACAGGCCGATAACACAGAGGGATGCATATCTGGCTCAGTCGCTTTCGATCAGTAATGATAAAATGGAAGGTTCAGCGTTTTCTGATATAAGCCCGTTATCATATTTTGTAAATCTCACTTCACTGGAGTTCAATGCGAATAATATAAGCGACCTGAGTCCCTTAAGCGGTCTTACGAAACTGAAACATCTGAATGTATCATTCAATCAGGTAACCGATCTTGGACCGCTTGCCGGCCTGATCATGCTTGAGCAGCTCAGGTTGAAAAATAACTTTATAACCGATGTCAGTCCTTTGGCAGGTTTGACGAATCTATGGGAGCTGATCCTCTCCGATAATCAGATAACTGATTACAGCCCGCTAAAGGAGATATATCCAAATCTGACCAGCAAGGATTTCGAGTTGAACTGATCACTCAGTCACAAATGTTATCTTTGCATCCTTAGGCAGAGCAAGATGGCACTCGACTTCCACTGCTTTTATTATCCCTGCAATAGCGGGACATGAACAGTGGCCGGGGAAATGATCTTTTGCGTAATCATACAATGGCCCCTGCCCGGGTTTTTTCAGGCAAAGATCAAAGCTGTCAAAATCACTGCCAAGTTCCTTAAACATATCATTTATGCTTTTACATCCGGATCTGACTTTAAGGACGACTTCCTGTCCGTCTTCGGATACTGCTTCTACGGATGTAACAAGATTGCATATACCTGGATCTATCTTTACTTTTGTCATTTTCCACCTCTGCATTCTTTCTCTCCTTATTATATCTCTTTTATATCCCCCTATATCATTTTGTCTGTGTAATGGTACAGAATATCATGATATGATTAGAACTGATTGTAATGGAGGATGGATAAATGAAAGACAGCAATGAATTGAGACAATCGGTAATAGATGCATGCAGGTGGCTCGGCTCAAACGGATACGTATTCGGTACGTGGGGCAACATATCAGTAAGGCTCGATGACGGTAATATCCTGATCACGCCTACAAAATTATCATATGAATGTATGGAACCCTGCGATCTCGTCGTTATATCGCCAAAGGGCGATATCGTATCCGGAACAAGGATCCCGACAAGCGAAAGGGCAATGCATATCAAAGTCATGGAATACAGAAAAGATATGAATGTCATAATTCACGACCACTCGCCGTATGCTTTGGCGGTATGCGCTTTGGGAGAAGAGATACCTGCGATAACAGAGGAGATGGGTCAGCTGCTCGGAGGGAGCATACCTGTGACCGACAGATTCATACCTTCCGTACGCCATGAAGAACTGGCTGACGCGGTAGTTAAAAGTATAAAAGACAGAAGTGCTATACTTATGAGAAATCACGGTCCGGTATGTCTTGGCCGTACGCTGGATGAAGCATTGGTCACATGCCAGGTAGTCGAAAAATCAGCAATGATATATCTTCATATAAGCGGATTCGGCCATGCACGTGCAATAACCGATGCGGAAGTAAAAACAGGCAGGGATTTCTACCTGAATTCATATGGTAAAGCATTATGATGATTTTCAATAAATAATGTGGTAAACTTTCCATATCGGACATATGGAGGTTTAACATGGGAAGATTTACTACAAGGATTTCTGAACGGCTTATACCTTTACCAAAAGACTTATCCTGCAATGAAATAGTCAGGGTCGATCAGGGTTCTGTCAAGATCGATGTCATATATCCGGAAAGCCCGCGGCTTCTCGCCGCCAAAAAGCTTCTTGTCAGCAATTTTGGCAATTCGATCTTCGGTACCTTCAGGATACGCATAGTGGATCCTCTGCCGGAAACTGTGAGGATACTGGCAAACCTTAAAAACAAGGAGCAGGCATACAGGATATGGTATGACGGATCAATAAACATCTCAGCTCTTACCTCAGAAGGCATACTGAACGGAGTACACACCCTTATCCAGGCTGTGGAAAAAGACGGATCCTCTTTCCTTATGCCCCAGCTTTTTATTATAGATTATCCTGATGTGGCGCTAAGAGGACAGTGGGGCTGCGGGGTAATAGATGACATGGCGTTCACGGCTCCTTTGAAGCTCAATAATATCGATTATTCGGGAACGTTCGGCGTGGATGAAAACAGCCGGGGTACATGCAAACTCGACAGGCCGGATATCATAGAAAACACAGCAAAAGAAGGTGTAGGGCTTACCGTATATCTGCCCCACCTTGAACTGGTCATATATCTGTATAAGGAAAATATATTAGACAAGAGCATTATCGATAAGATAAAGAATGTACCTTCAGAAAAAGCCGCGGCAAGGAATGACTATACGCCCGGGCTGTGCATGAACAGTCCGTATACGCATGACCTTGTGTTCCAGTGGTTATGCGCGATGACGGACATGAAGGGCGTAAAAAATATACTTGTCTGGCTTTCAGAATCCTGTGAGCCCTGCACATGCGATAAGTGTAGAGACTCAGAACCATTTCTGATCGAGACGGATTTTATCGTAGGATTATTCAAAGAATTGAAAGGAAAATATCCTGATATCAGTTGCGAGCTATTGCTGACGCAGGGTAGCTATTCAGTTAATGAGGCAATACTTGAAAGAGTGCCTCTGGATATAGCCGTGACATATTATCATGGCAGTAAGACATATATATCCGACAGGAATCCGATGATCTATGACGGCCTTATGCCTTTTATACAAAAGGGAGGGAAACTCGGCGTAGTTCCTCAGATAACGAACGGCTGGAGATGCGTGTTCCCATGGAGCGGGCCCGATTTCATCAGGTACAGATGCAATGAATTTGCAGACAAAGGTATATACAAAGTGCTTGGTTATGCCGTACCGTCCAATGTTTATCACAGATTCAACGTGACCGCTATGGCTGAATGGCTATGGAACAGTAAAGGCAGGGATGAAAAAGCATTTATGAGGGCTTATGCCATAAGAAACGGACTGGACCCCAAAAGATTCACCGAATGGTGCTCATTGAATATGGGACCTGCATGGACACTGGCTGACAACAGATTTATAGTAAGTCAGTTCTTTAATTTCCCTGTTCTTATGAAGACCAGGTTCAATTTTGAGGATTTCCGTTTTACGGACTTCACAAAAAGAGATATCGAGAACATTGACAGGAATATAACCGAAGCGGCAAAGGCTGTAAAAGCGGCACAGGATATGGGGTACAAAGAAGGGGAATATGAAAGTAAGTGTACTGTGGCAATGCTCTGCTGCGTCGATGCATATCAGAATTTCTTTACTCTTTTAAAGAATAAAGAAAGAACGCAGGAAGATAATAACAGGATGGTCGCAATGTATGAAAAGATGCATAACAATGCTCTTAACGTATATAAGGCACTGTTGGAATGGCGTGACAGTATCGATCCTTTAATGAAAGCCTTCCATCAGAGGATCGTGGATACGGCTGTATTCCCGCTTCGTATTGCCGATACGATGAAAAGGATACTGACGGGTCTTAAAATACATTACATTCAGCATCAGAAACTTAAATATCTGGAACTGGGCAAATATGATGAGAGTATATTCCGGTCACAGCCTGAAGCCCAGCTCATATATGATGTGACCAGGTTCATAAACGAAGACGGGAAATATCATCTCTGTCTGGACTATATCGACTGCAAAGCCGGAACGGACATAACAGGTATAGAAATAGTGCAGGAAGGACCGGTCATATCGTCACTTACATATGATGAGGACAAGAAAGTCATAAAGAGGCTGAATGCATATGAACCCTGGACGGAACTACTGCTCGATGTCCATTACGTAGAGAAAAATATGGGCCGTAAACTCATCGTAAAGGTCCAGGGGCCAACTGATCCTGTAATTACATGCAGGGGTTTGATCGGTATAAGAAAGATATGATCAGCGATACAGTGCAATAGTCTCTACAAGAGCTTTTATATTTTCATATGGGAAGCCATTATCTGCTTCAACATAGAACCAGGAACCTCCGTCCTGCATCCTGAATGTTTCATATTCACGTTTCACAAGGTCTCTGACCTGCTGTACAGTGCCAGAAGTCATGACATTCGCTCTGTCTGTATGTATGGCTACGCTAAGGTCCAGCGATCTGCAGTGATCGGCGAGTTCTTTCATATTGTAAGCGGGCAGCTGCGGCCATATCGAATTCACTCCAAGTCCGCTTAGATCTTCAAGTATAGGCCATATATATCCGCACGAATGGAAGTGTATATTTTTATGGGCTTTCAGTATAGGTTCAAACATGGTCTTCCAGCGCGGTTTGAAGAATCTTCTCCATAGCTCAGGTGATATGAGCATTGCTCTTTCCGTCCCGTAATCGTCACCAAAATAGAAACCGTCTACATCAAGCGCCAGAAGGTAATCGATCCTTTCAAGATAATATTCCGTGATCATATCGGCAAGCCGGTTTATTTCCTTTGTATCCATTGCCATATCACAGTAAACATTCTCATCGGGACATAATGCCTTAAGTTTTTCTATGATCGAACCGCCCCAGCGCTGAAGATAGTAATTGCTCATATGCGCTGCCGCTTCAGCTTTGTCTTTTATGAACTCAGCGCTTCCGATGTTATCCTGAGGAGGAAGTATATAGTCTTTCAGTTTACCCATATCAGCCAGAGGATATTCATAAGGTATCCCTGCGACACCGTAGATACGATATTGCCACAGCGTTCCCCAGTCGTCTTTTTTGAATTCATGGTAGTTGCCGTTTTCATCAAACTGATCCTTAGTGAGGACAGGTAT
>JBAYNV010000071.1:0-10263 GCA_041678685.1 Clostridia bacterium | reverse complement strand
GACAGTATCATGAGAATAATGATTACAAGAGATATATACCTTATGATTGATTTCTTACAAAACATGCACCACCGTTTCTTTCTGTAAAACTTATCATATATGTTACCTGATATATAATTCTATCATATCACACACCAGCAAGCACAGGAAAAAGATCGTTTGAATGATTGACAGGTAAAATTAGTTGTACTATCATCTAATTAGCGTATCAGGAGGTAAGCATGGATGATACAAAACGTCAGATCACAAAAATAGCGCGTGAATGCTCACGTTTTACAGTAAAAGTACTTAAGGACACCGGCCTTGGCTTGTCCGAATATGAATTCATCCACTGCATCAGGCACTCCCCGGGTATAAGCCAGGAAGGTCTGCGTGAAAAGCTTGGGCTTGACAAGGCAGCAGTAGCAAGAAGAGCTGCTAACCTGGAGAAAAAGGGATATATCATACGAAAACAGGATCCCATCGACGGCCGTAAAAAGCAGTTGTTTACAACGGAAAAAAGTGACAGCGTCAAGAATTCCAAAGTGTCTGTGGAGGAATTCTTTTACGAATGGCTGATGGAGAATGTTACCGGTAAGGATAGGGATACCTTCCTTGCCGTCTTGGACAAGGTATATTGGAGATCCAAGAATGAACGCCGTGAGGATTTCAGAAATCTGATAGGATTGGAGACTAAAGAGCATGGCAAAGATCAGGATAAGTCCCGTTGATCAGCCGGACCATATCAGCAGTTACTGGAAGCGCGAGTGGATAATTATAGCTTTAGTGACTTTTTCTGGTCTCTTATTCAACGGTGCCATGTCAGTCGGCCCTATCCTGCAGGGTAAGCTTATCGATACCGTAGCTTCTTCGGGCACACTCAGTGACATAATGTTACAGGCAGTGATATTCGTTGCCGTTATCCTTCTGATACAGATCATACGTTTTTTTAAACGGTATTATGTAAGGTTATTTGCAAACCGGACCGGTGCGGCCATGCGTATGATGCTATATAACAGCATCATGCACAGAAGCATAACTGAATTAACGGAAGACCGCATGGGCGACCTTATGACTAAAGCTGTATCGGATGTGGACATATGTGTGGAAGGCATGCGTAAGGGGACTACGGAGGTCTTTGATACCGGTGTTCTGATGATATCATATCTTATTTCCCTCTTTATATACGACTGGAAGATAACTGCCGGAGCATGTATTTTCATACCCGTTGCCATGTGGCTGGCAGAACATTTTAAAAAAGTCATCGTTAGAAACTCGAGATCCGCGCGTGCACAGTACAGTCATGTGGCAGATATGACATATGAAAACATCAGGAATACTGTCCTTTTGCGTGTGAATGGGCTTCTTGGTAAAAACCGCAGGCAATACTTTAAAGAACTTGATGATCTGGAAACCAGATCAATAAAAGCAGGCATCCTGGAAAATTCCATGCAGCCGTTATATAACGCGATCGCATTGTTTGGTATCGTAGCTGTCCTGTTTTTTGGAGGGAGCAATGCAATAAACGGTACATGGACTGTCGGTACATTCTCTGCATATATAGCTATTTTCACTGCACTGGCCGTAAAAACCGGAAAAGCCGCAAAACTGTTCAATTCCTTTCAGAAAGCAAAAGTTTCCTGGCAGAGGATCAAACCATATCTTAAAGGATACAGATATAAAGATATGACTGACCGCAAAAAAAGCGGTGAAGGCAGATTGATCGTTTTGGACCTTGGGTTCCATTACCCGGACAGTGAGGAACCGGTTGTGAGAAATATAAGCTTTGAAGCAGGACCGGGAGACCTGATCGGGGTCACCGGCCCGATTGCATGCGGGAAAACCTCTCTGGGTATTGCATTACAGGGACTGTATCCGTATGTCGGAAGCATTATCCTGGACGGTGTTGAGCTTGAAGAATTCAGTGAGTACGAACTGGGCTGCCGCATATCCTACCTTGGCCATCAGCCTCAGTTGCTTTCCGACAGCATATATAAAAACATAACAATGGGCGAGGACGGTGATATTTCCGCTGTCATACATGATGTATGCTTTGAAGAGGATCTGAAAGAAATGCCTGAAAGTATAAATACTGTTGTGGGAAGCAGCGGGGTGAGGTTATCGGGAGGACAGCAGGCACGTATAGCTCTAGCCCGCGCGTTATACAGACGAAGCCTTCTGACGATACTGGATGATCCTTTTTCCGCAGTTGACATGAAGACCGAGGAAGCTATAATCCGGAATCTGAGGACCCGTCATCCGGATCGCATCATCATACTGATCTCCCACCGCCTGTCCGTATTTCCAAAAACCGACAGTATTATTTACCTTCATGGAGACGGAAGATCGGAATACGGCACACATGCGTCACTTATGGTTTCATCAGTATCGTATGCTTCCATATATAATCTGCAGACAGGAAGCGTGTCAAATGAAACATAACCTCACAGTAAGAATGCTGCACAAGATGATCAAAAACAATAAAGGCATGTTCACAGTTATGACTGCTGTTATAATAGCTGTCGTATTTCTGAGCCTGGTCCCTCCGCAGATCATAAAAACCATAATAGACAGTAACATAGTCCCAAAGAATGCAGATGGTCTGCTGGAACTGGCACTGATCTATCTGGGCGTCATCGTCGCGATCGGTATCCTTGATTTTTTCAAAGGCAGCGTACTGACCATATTAGGGCAAAAAATTGTAAAGTATCTTAGAATGGAGATGACAGGGAAACTTGAGAAATTAAGCGTTTCATATTTTACTGAAAACACCGCCGCTGAGATCACCTCAAGGTTCACGAACGATGTCGACAATATCAACTCGCTGTTCGCTGACGGCTTGATCAGTATGATAATAGACTGTTTCAAAATCGTAGGCATCATTGCCTCGATCTGGATTTTTTCAGCAGAACTGGGAGTAGTGACGCTTTGTCTTATTCCCCTGATCTATGCTGTCTCACGTGCTTTTCAAAAACATATGCTTTCCTCACAGGTCAGAAATCTTGAACAGATCAGCAAGGTCACAGGACATATTTCAGAAAGCGTTAAAAACATCAGAATGATAAAATCATTCAATAAGGAAGCATATTTGGAGGAACTGTATAAAAAGAGATTGGAAGACAACTTCAGTACCGTTGAGCGCGTCAATTTTTATGATTCATGCTACCCGCCTGTCATTCAGGTCGCACGTGCATTGGTGATCGCTATTGTTGTCCTGCTTTCCGGAAGCCGGACAGATACGCTTGGGATATCTCTGGGAATGGTCGCAGCTTCCATAGATCTGGTATCTAATCTTTTCAGCCCCATAGAAGCATTAGGTACGGAATTACAGAACATTCAGAAAGGGATCTCCGGCATAAAACGCATAAACAGGTTCGGCCTTGAACCCGAAGAACCCAGGAAAAACGATGACCTGTACGCTAATGACATACAAAAAGATATTGCCGGTGCAGGACTCTCCTTCTCAAATGTATCATTCTCTTATGAAACAGGACAGCCGGTACTGGAAAATCTGGAATTGAAGATAAAAAGCGGAACAAGCATTACCTTTACCGGACGCACCGGAGTAGGTAAAACTACCCTGTTCCGTCTCATAATGGGCCTTCTCAAACCAACAGAAGGCAGGATCCTTCTTGGATATGCGGATGTATATGAAATACCTGACCAGGAGAAAAGGAAACTGTTCGGATATGTTGAGCAGCAATTCACATGCATATGCGGCACAGTGGCACAGCAGATAAGCCTTAAAGATGAAGATATATCCATGGAGCAGATCGTAAATGCCATGAGATTTGTCGGCCTGCATGATCATATCATGAACATGGAACACGGATATGATACTGAAGTTGATCCGGATGCGGACTTCTCACAGGGCCAGAAGCAACTGCTCTCAATCGGAAGAGCCATAGTGTACGATCCTCCTGTTTTATTACTTGATGAAGTCACAGCGGATCTTGATTCTGTAACTGAAGCGCGTATCGTGACTGTCCTGCAAAAGGCAGGCAGAGGCAAAACGGTACTGTCGATCTCGCACCGGATCACATCCATGTTGAATTGCGATACAATCGTTATGCTGGAAAACGGACGGATAACCGCCGCGGGCGCGCCTAAAGACATCCTGGAATCGCAGAAATGGTTCAGAAGACAGCTTCAGTTAGAACAGAACAAGTGGAAAGGCTGATATCATATGATGAGTCTGAAGGATACAGCGCAAAAACTTAAAACAGATATTCCTGCCGTTTATATTGCTTTAAGAAAAAAGGAGACCCCTCTTATAGCCAAGATATGCGCCTGTATCACAGTAGGGTACGCATTGTCTCCTATAGATCTGATACCGGATTTCATACCCGTGCTGGGTTATCTTGACGATCTGATCATACTTCCGGCACTCGTAGCGCTGACGGTTAAACTGATACCTGAGGATATATTCGCAAAGTGCCGTGAAGAAGCAGGCGGTCTTTGGAAAAACGGCAAACCTGTGAAATGGTATTACGCTATACCTATCGTAGCATTCTGGCTTATCATAATGTATCTTATAGTAAAAGCCATATGCCTAAAATGACCTGTTTGGCACTGCGACTTGAAATAATTTAATATAAGTATTGTAAAATTATTCAGTGACTGTATAATAGTAGATAGTAGCACTCGCTACTTTTGAAAAAAGCAAAAAAATAGAATAGGAGGAAACAAAAGTGCCAATAACTATTAATGAAAGGCAAAAACTGCTTGATACAGCACGTGATCTGCGTCTAAGCATCATTGATGTAATGGAATGGTCCGGAGGATCCCATGTCGGCGGTTCTTTAAGCTGTGCGGATATTCTTACGATCCTTTACTTCAAGTATCTCAATGTTGACCCTAAGGATCCCAAGTGGGAGGACAGGGACAGGTTTGTACTCTCGAAAGGCCATGCCGCAGCCGGTTACATACCTGTATTAGCCAAAAAGGGATTTTTCCCTGAGGAACAGCTTAAAACATTCAACCATTTCGGGAGTGCTTTTGCGATGCATCCTGATTCGAACAAGGTCGTTGGCTGTGATGTTTCTTCCGGTTCTCTGGGCCATGGGCTTTCCATTGCCGCGGGGCTGGGACTTGGCGCACGTTATCAGGGAAAGACATACAAGACGGTCTGTCTTCTCGGAGACGGTGAATGCTGTGAAGGAAGCGTATGGGAAGCCGCAATGTCCATTGCCCATTTCAAGCTTGGCAATGTGATCACTGTAGTTGACAGAAACAGACTGATGATCGACGGATTTACCGAAGACATCATAACGCTCGAACCATTTGCAGATAAATGGCGCGCGTTCGGTTTCGAAGTCGTTGAGATCAACGGTCATGATTTTGACCAGTTGGCTGATGCATTTGATAAAGCATGGGCTGCAACAGACAAACCCGTACTGATCCTTGCCAATACCGTTAAGGGCAAAGGCGTGGATTTCATGGAAAACAATGTAGTTTATCACTATGCCGCTGGTGACTCCTCTTTATGTGAAAGAGCCAAGGCATCTATTATGAAAGGATAGGAGGAAAATGATATGGCTGTCATAACCGGAACAAATTGGACTGCCTATGATGCAGCGACAATGACTGCCCGTGAGATATACGGGCGTACTTTAGCTGAAATGGGAAAACACAACAGTAAAATAGTGGGGATCACTGCCGATCTTGCCAAGACGACTGCTATCGTGCATTTTGCAAAAGCCTTTCCTGACAGATTTTATAACGTAGGGATCGCGGAACAGAATATGATGGGTATCGCTGCAGGACTTGCAAAGTCAGGACTTATACCTTTTGCCTCTACCATGGCTATATTCGCATGCTTAAGGGCAGGAGAACAGGTGCGTACGGATATCGCCTATCAGAACCTGCCTGTCAAGATCATCGCAACACACGCAGGGATATCGTTTGGCCATGCCGGAACTACACACCACTGCACAGAGGATCTTGCGGTCATGCGCTCCATAGCAAATATGACCGTTATCTGTCCTGCTGACGGGATCGAGACATCAAAAGCGGTACAGGCGTGTATCGATATACCGGGACCGGTATATATCCGTATAGGAAGAGGTTTTGAACCTCCAACATATGAGAATGCTGATTATGATTATGAGATAGGCAAAGCTATCACGATGCGTGACGGAACGGACCTGACTATAATCGCATGCGGCATCGCGGTCCTGCAATCGATCCAGGCCGCAAAAACACTGGCTGAACAGGACGGTCTCTCTGTGCGGGTCATCAACATGCACACTATCAAACCGATCGACAGGGACATTATCCTTAAAGCTGTAAAAGATACGAGACGTATCCTTACCATAGAGGAACATAATGTGATAGGCGGGCTCGGAGATGCCGTAGGATCAGTTATAGCGGAAAGCGGTAAGGGATGTGTCTTCAAAAAACACGGTATTTATGACGAATATGCAACGATAGGTTACGCCGAGGATCTCTATGCCCATTACGGACTTGATGCGAACGGCATTATCGACCAGGTACGCGGTATGATGGGTAAGGAATTCGAAGCTGACGAAAACTGGGAAGATGATTAAGGGGGTGCTTAAATGACCGCAACAACTCAGGAAATAATGACGGCAAAGCTGTTCTTTAACGCAGCTTTCCCTGTCATGCAGGTACTTCTTGACGATGACCCCAAACTTAAGGAACAGTTTAAGGACGTCGTTGGGACAGTCCAGTTCGGAGCGATGAATGAAAAGGATCTTCTGGCATGCCATCTTGTTTTTGACCGCGGAAAAGTCAGTATCATACAGGGACCGGCGGAAAAACCCGATCTTTCCTTAACATTCCCGACTGTGACAAAAATGAACACCCTTCTTCAGGGCGGACTTGCTCTGCCTTCGATAAAGGGAGCAAAACATGTCGGGCTTCTTATAAAGACACTGTCCATACTGATGGGACTGATGAAGATGTCCCCTAAGAATCACCCGAAAGATTTTACAGGAAAAGCTCTGAAGATAAAGATGAGCCTGTATATGATCACACGCGCTCTTTCACAATACAATAAACTTGGCGATCCGAGCATGATGGAATTCTGCCAGCGTCAGCCTGACCGTATCTATCAGTTCACTGTGGAAAACGGCGATGATAAGGAATTCATAGCATGTTACCTGAGGATCAAAGCCGGGAAATCCAAGTCTGGCCATGGCATATACACGCGCCGCAGCCCATTCGTACACTTCTTATTCAGGAGTGTCGATGGTGCTTTGGCAGTTTTAGGTAAGGAAGTGGAATTCGTAGAGGGTGTTGAAAAAGGTTATGTAGAAACGATCGGGAGTCCGGAATATGCATGCGCTCTGAATGACTACATGGCTGTTTTACAGGGAATGCTTACTTAACAGGAGGTATGATACTTGAAAACTATTTATTTTGAAAAGGATATACCGCGTATCCTTGTAACGAAATTCGCGGCTAAATACTGGAAAAAGCTTTTATACACAGGTCTGAATGCAGTCAAATACAATAAAACATTACCCGATCCCCCGCTACCCGCAGACAACTGGGTGCGTGTAAAAAACATAGCCTGCGGATTATGCGGGACCGATATGAGTTTCTTCAAGGCAACAACAGGGACCGATTCAGCATTGGAACCGATACCGACATCAAAGAGGACTTACCTGGGACATGAGAACGTCGGACGTGTCATTGAGGCCGGACCTGCGGTAACGAAATTCAAGGTAGGCGACCGCGTGACGATACGTGAGTATATGTCAGGCTGCGGGAACAAGGATATCACACCGCCATGCAAATACTGTGCGCAGGGTGACTATAATTTCTGTCTCAATTACGGTGAACCGAGCCCCTATAAACTTCCTGATGTGGGAGCCGGCTGGGGAGATACGTTTATTGCCCCTGAACAGGAGCTCGCAAAAGTTTATGACGAGCTCACAGATGAACAGGCAGTAATGATCGAACCAACCTGTGTCTCAGTACATTCAGTGCTTATGGCTCCTCCGTTAAAAGGTGAAAAGATTCTTGTTATGGGCTGCGGGACCATAGGTCTGGGCATAGTACAGGCGATCAAGATCATTGAACGCGACTGTGAGGTATGGGTACTGGAACGTGTGAAGACAAAACAAGCTTTCGCCATGAAACTCGGTGCGGATCATGTGCTTTCCGGCGAACCCTATCAGGCTGCATCGGATGCTACCGGCGGCAGCAAGGTTTACACAGGCATGAATAAAAACAAAATGTTCTTTGGCGGTTTTGACCGTATTTACGACTGCATCGGAGGCAACTGGTCAAACACTACAGCGCTTCGTATGTTAAGACCGCGGGCAACAATGGTCAAGATAGGACATCATATGAGAGCCATCACGTTCGACGAAACACCGATATGGTGGCATGAACTCAAACTCATCGGTATAGATGCGCACGGGATGGAAAACTGGCAGGGAAGAAAACTCTATACATTTGACCTGGTGCAGGAATGGATACGCGACGGAATATACAGCACGGATGGATTTGTGACGAACCATTTCAAGCTTGATGACTACAAAGAAGCTATGAAACTCGCTCTTGCGAACCCTCCTGATGTAATTAAGATCGTATTGGACTGTTAGCTGGTATTTATGAAAAAAGAATCGATCCAGGGTCTTATTAAAATAGGCGGTATTTCAAAGGCTACGGGAACAAGCGTAACCACTTTAAAGTTCTATATTAAAGAAGGGCTGATACATGCCACATGCAAAACCGGTCCTAACATGGCATATTACGATCCTGACTGTATAGCAAAGGTGAAGCTCATAAAATCGATGCAAAAAGAGCACTACTATCCCCTTTCCGTCATCAGGAACATGATGGGATCATCCGAAACGGATCATCTGGAACTGGAACTGATGGATGCCATCCACAAGGTGGATTACAGGAACAGCATCAAGACATATTCTTTGACGGATGTGATGAAGATGACAGGTCTGGTAAAATCCCAGATCGATATGCTTAAACAGCACGATATCATAAACCCCGATGTAAGCGGTATGAAGCAGATATACACCGACAGTGATCTTCAGATACTGTTTCTTATCAAACGAAGACTGGAAGCAGGTATTCCTTTTGACCAATCCATTGAGTCTTTTATGATATACATGGAAAGCATACGAAAAGCAGCAAATGCCGATATCGATTCATTCATCACTCAGGCATTACTGCCCTGTTCTCCGACTACTCTGGATGCAACGCACATGATAGGCGTATCAGATGAAACACTGGATAAGTTCATAAGCATAAAACGTAATGAATTGAATCGAAAGATCGGTTCAGAACGTGTCGAGCAGCTCAACTGCTATTCGATGCGTCTGCTGCAGTTTCTCGACCGTATCAGTACGATACTTAAAGAAGAGGGTCATACAGGATATGCGGTTCTTCTGCATGATGCAATACTTACATTTCCTACCGGAGAAGGCAGGCTGACCGTAGCGCTGCAAAATTATAACCTATTGATCGAAAGTTCAAAAAAGAGCCTTGCCAGAAGTATAACGGTGGTCCAAAAAGCACATGCATACTTCATATCACCGGATAATGAACGCGATATGGATATGGATTCATTCATACTATACACTCTTCGTTTAGGGTGGCTGTTTCTGACCCCGCCTCTTCTTCGTTATGATAAAGAGGCAGATAAGGTGATGAAAGACTATAGGTCTTATGCAGACAGATGCGTGGGAAAAAGGATCAAAGAGATCACAGATAAAGTATTGTATTTTCTTCATGACTTAAAAGCATCGGTATAGACGATTATTTATTTCGGACTATCATTAAATCATTTATTAACACAAGCCCCGCTTTTATAATAGCGGGTCTTCTTTTTATTCAAACCAAAACCTTTTCATATATACGATATGTGATTATTTTATTCATACCAAGTTTTTCAAGTGCGTTTTTGATCCTAAGATTGTCTTCAAGAATATAGTTTGCTTCCATACGTATCTTTTTTGAAGCCAGATTGTTATACAGATTTATATACATAAGCGCATCCAACGCCTTACCCTGCCATTCAGGAGCAACAGCCAGCCCGAACAGCCTGTAGTCACGCAGTTTTCTTACGCCGGAAATAAGCCTTGCCCAACCAAACGGGAAAAGCCTGCCTTTGATCTGTTTCAGTATCCTGTTTATATCAGGAAATCCAAGGCAGAATCCGACCGCCTTACCGTTGTACTGCGCTATCCAGACGGCATTCGGATCTACGATGATCTTAAGTTTCCTAAGCATATCTTCCATGACAGGAAGATCGACCGGAACATATCCCCAGTTGTCTGCCAGGGCTATGTT
>JBAYNV010000070.1:0-10268 GCA_041678685.1 Clostridia bacterium | reverse complement strand
GGGGATTTCAAGAATAAAGCACTTACGGTTATCGTATTCCCGTTATATAATAAATATCGGATCAGACCGACAGAAAGAAAGGTTTATTCATGAGCGATTACAAATGGTATGGACACTTTGCTGATAATGGTTATAAGTATGTTATAACGGAACCGGAGACGCCAAGGCACTGGTATAACTACATGTACAATGACGATTACATAACATTCACGTCCCAGGTAGGTTTCGGAGAAGGATTCGCACAGGATGATATGGGAAGAAGGGTCCCGCTCATAATGAACAGGAACATATTCATCTGCGAGGATAAAGCATGGAGCATACTGGGGCTGCCCATGGGATACGGGTATACGGATTATTCCTGCACGCATAAGGCGGGATCGACAGTGATATCCCTTACATACAACGGCATACGAAGCACATGGAGGGTTTTTGTACCGGATAACGGGAGGCAGGAGATATGGAGCGTTTCCTTAAAAAACCTGAGCGGGAAAGAACGTAATGTAAAACTCATACCATATGCAAAAACAAATATCGATGCGGCATACAAACCTCAGGGATACAACATAGCGGAAGGTCATTTCAATAAGGATAAGAATGCGGTCTACGGATATTTTTATCAGGAATTTTTCACAAAGAGAAACAGGCCTATGTGGGGATATATGTCATCAGGCGAGGATGTCACCGGTTTTGATGCAAGGCATACCGCATTCATAGGAGCTTACGGCGATGACTTGCATCCTGTAGCGATCACCAAATACATGTCATGCACAAATAGCGACTGTATAGCCGAGAAAATATGCCTTGCCCTTGAAAACACGGTGAGTCTTAAGGCAGACGAAGAAAAAACGATACATTATATGGTAGGCGTCGCGCTGAACGAAGACGAGATATCGCGACCCGATAACGATACGGTCACAGCCTGTTTTGATGCAATGGAAGCAAAATATCTGGACCGCATAAGAAGGGTACAGATCGATTCGCCCTGGAAGGATCTAAATAACCTCATAAACGGGTGGCTGGTTTATGCTACTGATATGGGAAGCCGCTGGGCAAGGGTCAGGCATAACGGTTTTCGTGATATGACAAGCGATACGGGATGCTTATCGGTAATAAACGCTCCTCTTGCATGGGAGAGGATAAAGAGGATACTTACATACCAGTATGACAACGGATATGCTCCAAGAACGATAATAGACGGAGAACTCAAGGACAGGAAATTTGCCGACAATACGGTATGGCTTACGATGGCGGTATACAACATAATAACGGAAACCGGGGATCCGGATCTTCTCTATGAGGAAGTGAAGTTTAATAACGGCACCTTCGCAAGTGTATATGAGCATATACGAAGATCTGTGGAATTTTTATGGAATTTCAAAGGCCTTTACGGTCTTATAAAAATATGGGGCGGTGACTGGAATGACTGCATAAACTATGCAGGGCTGGAAGGAAAAGGCGTAAGCGTCTGGCTTTCAATAGCATGGTGCTATGCAGCAAAACAGTTTGCGGAACTGGCAGGATATCTGGGTAAAAAAGAAGACGCATCGCTGTATATGGACAGATACAGGGAAATGCGGGATACCATCGATATGTACGGATGGGACGGCGAGTATTACCTGTATGCCAGAACTGACGATGACATCCTGATGGGATCCCATACATCAGAAGAAGGGCAGATATTCCTAAACCCTCAGATATGGGCGGTATTTGCAGGACTGGATATGGACGACAGGCATATAAAGGGGATGGATAAGGCAGAGGAATTACTTGAAACGGATCTTGGCATACTTCTTTCAAAACCTCCGTATACTCATCAGTACAGCTATATAGGCTCCATGGCTGAAAAACCAGGAGGGGTGCAGGACAACGGGGGAGTATATCTTCATACTGCCGCGTGGAAGCTTGCAGCCGACAGCATGTTAAAGAGAAACGCCAAAGTAGAGGAAGGTCTCAAGAAAATACTTCCTTTTGATAATGACTATTATGAAACAAAAGGCGAGCCGTACTGTATGTTCAACTGTTATTATCTTCCCGGTCACGGTTACAGAAAAGGTACCCCGGGGCAGAGCTGGAGGACAGGTTCGAATGCATGGCTTGTGAAAAGCGTGGTCATGTACATATTCGGCCTGTATGCCAAACTTGAAGGGTTGAAACTGGAACCCTGCCTTCCTCCTTCATGGAGAGAGTGCAGTATCAAAAAACTGTTCAGGGGCTGCGCATATAACATAACATATATCCAGACGGAAGACGGGCCATGCAATACGGTCGGTGAAATAAAGGTAAATGGGAAAGCAGTCAGATGTGCTGACAATATCATCAGGCCTGAAAAAGGTAAAACGCTGGATATCATCGTGAAGCTTAAAAACTAATCCTCTTTATCCAGAAAACCAGGCAGTTCCAGAGGATCGTCCAAGACGGTCTTCGCACCAAGCGAATAGAGCAGCCCGCTGTCACGGAAGCCCCATGATACTCCGATAAACATCAGTCCTGAATTCATAGCGGTATACGCATCGACATCCGAATCGCCGACATATACCGACTCTTCTTTGGAAGATCCCAGTTCTCTTAGCGCCCTATATACACCGTCAGGAGCAGGTTTTCTCTTTGTGTCAGGCGAGTCTCCTATAGCCGCATCGATATACGGATCGAAATATTTCCTGCTTAGATCCTTGACTGCCGCATCGAATTTATTGGATACTATTGCAGTTTTATATCCTTTTTCCTTAAGCATCTTCAATAATTCAGTTATATTCCTATATGGCCTGGTCCTGTTTTCCATATTGCGCGAATAGTGCTCCCGGAATATCTCAAGACACAAGTTAAAATCGGGATCGTTTCTGCCTTCAGGGAGGGCAAGTTCAAGAAATTTAGCTATCCCGTTTCCGACATATGATCGGGTTTGCTCCCTGGTTATACATGGATGGCCGGATATTGTGAGCGTGTAGTTCATACTGTCTTTCAGATCATCCAGCGTATCAAGAAGCGTACCGTCGAGATCAAATATCACTGTTGTTATTTTCATGATCCTCCAGAATCAGATATAGTCATATAGCTGCTTAAGCTCATGGATCTGCGTAACGTCCTGCCTTGGAACATCCGTGGCTTCCAGCCATTTCTCGCTCTTTTCACTGTTTTGACGGAACCAGCAGGCATCCATTCCAAAAGATAAAGCACCCTGTATATCCGTTGTATACAGATCCCCTATGAACAGGCAGTCTTTAACAGGCAGATCCAGTTCATTGAGCATATACCGGTAATATTCCTTCTGAGGTTTTACGCATTTCATCTCTTCGGATATGAACATATGGCTCAGGTACTTGCTCACAGGAGCAAGTCTACCTCTTTGTATGACTGAAAGGCCGTTTGTGGCGGCTGCGACTATATGTTTTTTCGCGCATGTCTCAAGCACATCCTCTGCGTCCTTTACAAATACAGTCGTGTTATTGAACAGCTCGCTGTATGCATCAGACATCTCATGAACCGATATATCCTTTAATGATCGTTCTGCCAGAGCATTTTTAAGCGTTTCGAACCTGGTTGTATTATACAGTTCATAATAATCATGATAATGATTCTGTATATTTGCATCGCACAGGTTATTGAGTCCGAATTTCGTCCATTCGTCGTAGCAGATTTTCGTGAACAGCTCATCTATTTCATTATTGCATTCCAGACCGAAATGATGAAAAAGCTGATAAAGCGATCTTGTCGCACATGCGTCATAATCCAGTATGGTATTGTCAACATCGAATATAAGGCATTTATACTTATTCAAGTATTATCTCCGTTTCTTTGTGATCTCTACTGCTGCTGCCGGCCATCAGTATGAATTTTCCCGGTTCCGTTACCCATCGGTGATCTTTCCAGAAAGCAAAATCCCTGGGTTTTAAAGTGAACTCCACAGTAATCTCTTCACCCGGTTCAAGCGTTACCCTCTTGAACCTCTTCAGTTCCATCTGAGGTCTGACCAGTGATGCTATGCAGTCACGGATATAAAGCTGAACGACTTCATCTGCTCTTTTATCACCGGTATTCTTTACCGTTACGGACACTTCCACATTGCTCTTTATGGTAAACTTACTGCCTTTTGTATGCGGTTCTGAAATATCGAATGAGGTATAGCTGAGCCCGTATCCGAAAGGATAAAGAGGTTCGACAGTTGCCTTGTAGTAGTCCGGCGTTCTGCCCGGCCAGTATGTGTTGTAATGGCACTGTATCCTCCCAGCATTCATAGGAACGGTGACGGACAGTTTGCCGCCTGGAACATTATCCCCGAAAATGGTCTGCGCCACCGCTGTCCCTGTTTCCTGCCCAAGATAAAATCCGAGCAGTATAGATTGGACATTTTTATCCGCCCATGTTATTGAAGATGGACGTCCGTCAAGTAATATAAGTATGAGTTTTTTACTTACTTTCTGTACAGCCTGTAAAAGAGTGCACTGATCGCCTTTAAGATCGAGATCATCCACATCCTGGTTTTCCATGCAGGTCATTTCATTGCCTCCCAGTACCAGCAGCGTCACATCAGCATCCTTTGCCGCTTTTACCGCGCCTAAGATGTCCTTTGCGGAATAATCGTCCGGATCGCAAGCTTCATTGAAAGTGACGACGAAATGGTCTTTGGCATAATTTCTGATCCCTTCCAGGACCGATACATAATGCCTGGGCCTGTCTGTCGCATAATTGCCAAGAAGTATCCTGTCGGCATTAGGCCCTATCACCGCACAGGTATTTATGCTGTCCCTGTTGAGGGGAAGCGTAGTGTTTTCATTTTTTAGAAGTATTATCGCTTTTTGCGCAGCCTTTAATGCAAGGGCGTCATGCTTTTGATCGTAGAGCACTTCTTTATGGTCATCTCTGGGTTTCCCGAAATACAGGGCTTTTCCCGCCATCGATACATGCTCGTTTCCTTTCGATGAGGAGTAGACCGCCTCCAGTGATTCCTGGCCCGGGTCAGCTGTGGCATCATTAAGCAGCCCCAGCTCATATTTTTTTACAAGCACCCTCTTTACTGATTTATCTATCAGCTCTTCTTTGATCCTGCCTTCCTGCACGGCCTTTAACAGTACAGGGCCGTACAGTCTGTTGTCGTTCCAGGGCACCATCCACGCAAGTTCCGTATCCACGCCTGCGTTGAGAGCCATGACCGCGCTGCTTTCCGGTCCGTCGCTTACATACAGCGCAGCGTGAAGTTTACGGATGTCTCCGTTATCGCTTATGACCATTCCGGAAAATCCGTATTCGTCACGGAGTATATCCTGTATGATCTCTCTGTTAGCATGGCAGGGGACACCGTTTAGCGAATGATGTGCAGGCATTACGGAGCACACGTTCGCTTCCTTTACCTGTACTTCAAAAGGAGGAAGATGCACTTCACGCAGGCTTCTTTCGGATATCTCCATTGCGGCTCCGTTTAAGCCTCCCATAGGTTCCCCGTCAGCGACAAAATGCTTTGCCGTTGCGGCTATGTGATCCTTATCAAGGTATGAATTCCCTGTGCCCTGAAGACCAAGAGTGAAAGCCAATCCGATACGGGAAACATGATAAGGATCCTCACCGTATGCTTCCTGTATGCGGCCCCATCTTGGATCCCTTACCACACCAAGCATAGGTCCATAACACTGATGTATGCCCGAAGCCCTGCATTCTTTTGCAATCACGGTCGAGATCTCCTCAACAAGATCGGTATCCCATGTGCATCCAAGAGCGAGAGCCTGCGGGAATGATGTTGCTTCGGATGTGACTGCCCCGTGCAGGCATTCACCCTGCTGCATATGAGGTATTCCAAGCCTTTGATTTCCGTTTGGAAAAGATGAAGCCATCTGATGAAGCTTCTCTTCAAGTGTCATTTTCTTTATGATATCATCTGCCCACTGTTCAGCTTTTTTTCTTCGCTCTGTGTTATAACGGTCCATTATTCACATCTCTTTTCAATATATTTTCAGATCGGTCATCTGCTGATACTGATTTTATCAAATATGGCAGCTTAGCACAATCAAACCTGATGCGTGACAAAAAAGTATTTTATGTTTGATGTTGACATGCCGTCTTGAATATTCATATAATACCTGAAGAAAGGTATATTCGGAGGCGAAAGATATGGAAGAGAAAAACGTACATATATTAACCAACAAACCTGTACCGTCAGAAATACAAAAAAGCCTGGACAGCCTTATAGAAGGCCAGCGCCTGCTGTTCACCGTTGTTGGAGACCTGTCATTAAAAAATGAATATTCCGAAAGCGTACTTGCAGTCACAGACAAGGGCATGTTTTCTTTTGATAACACATTCACTGAAGGTCATAAATATTATGCGCATGATGATATAGGGGAAGCCGTGGTCAAAAGGCTGTACGGAAATGCCCTTATGATAATAAGGACCGTTACCGGTGAAAAGATCAACTTCATGCGGTTCACATACTCAGTTGCAAATCTGTGCGATGCGGCTGCCACTTTCTCTTTGAGAGTCAAAGAAAAATGCGATATGGAGAAGGAACTGGATACTGTTGCCGCGATTTTTGAAAAGCAGTTCTCTGTATGCCCTAAATGCGGGAGGACCCTTATACATCCCGGTGCCGAGTGCCTGAATTGCGAGCCAAAAGGCAAGATAGCAAAGAAGCTGTGGAAATACATCATTCCTCAGAAAAAGCTTCTTCTCCTGTGTCTGTTTTTCTCTATCATAACCACAGCAATGTCGCTTGTTCCTCCGTATATAACCAAAATGATGGTAGACGATATCATACCGAACAGGGACAGAAGCCTTCTGTCGACGGTAGTGTTCGTACTTCTCGGAACATATGTGATACAGTATGCGATAGGTGCCATAAGGGCGTATCTGCTGAGAAAAAGCGGAGACAGTATAGTTGCAGGATTACGGAAAGACATATATGCAAAAGCCCAGTACCTTCCTATGAGGTTCTATGATAAGACATCAACAGGTTCGGTAATAACAAGGATAAGCAATGACACTTCCACGCTTCAGTCGTTCATGCTCCGTATCACTCAGGAAGTCATTGTGCAGTTCTTTCTGCTTATCGGGATAATAGTTATAATGTTTGCAATGAACTGGCAGCTCACTCTTTTATCGCTTATACCTGTACCGCTGGTCGTTATAGGGTCGAGGATATTCGGTAAGAAGATACTGCCTTTTTACAGAAGGATATGGAGACGCTGGTCCGCTGTATCATCCATACTGACGGATTCGATACCGGGGATAAGGGTCATAAAGGCATTCACCAATGAAAAGGGAGCGATCGATAAATTCGATAAATACAACCAGGAATGGCTGAAGACCGATATATCCGCAGCAAAGATAACAACGGTATTCCCTCAGATAGTATCGTTCTTTGTAACATGCGGGTCCTTACTCATCTGGAGTGTCGGGGGAAAGCTTGTAATGGATTCAGACGGCATGCTGACTTTAGGCCTTCTGGTTTCATTCATATCATACACGTCGATGTTTTACGGCCCGGTCAATTTTTTTGCCAACCTGAATGATTCTTTCCAGGGCGCTATCACTGCCGCTGAAAGGATATTTGATATAATGGATGCCGAACCCGAAAGCAATTTCGGTAAAGGCAGACATACTGACAGGCTGCATGGTAAAATAGAGTTCAGAAATGTGAATTTTTCCTTTGACCGCACGAAAATGACGCTGAAGGATATAAACTTCGTGATCGAACCGGGTGATATCGTAGGTATCGTAGGTACTACAGGTTCAGGCAAGTCCACCCTCATAAATCTGCTTATGAGATATTATGACAGCTATGAAGGGCAGATACTTGTTGACGGTCAGGATATCAAGGAAATAGACATGGACTTCTACCGAGGGCAGATGGGTTTTGTACAGCAGGATCCTATGATGTTTCATGACACGATATACAACAATATAGCATACGGTGACAGCGATATACGTGTGGAACAGGTGATAAATGCGGCTAAAATAGCTAACGCCCATGGATTCATTGCAAAGTTCCCTGATGCTTATGATACTGTTTTAGGCGAAAGGGGGACAGGATTGTCAGGAGGGGAAAGACAGAGGCTGTCGATCGCAAGAGCGGTCCTGAAGAATCCGAGTATAATGATATTTGACGAAGCTACAGCCGCTGTGGACTCCGAAACTGAGCTTCTGATACAGGAAGCGATAGAGAGGCTTATTGCAGGCAGAACGACTCTTATGATAGCCCACAGGCTTTCCACGTTGAGAAAAGCCAACAAGATAATAGTCGTGGACGAAGGGGAGATAATAGAATTCGGTTCTCCCGAGGAATTGCTGGAAAAGAAGGGTAAATACTATAAACTCATAGAGATACAGACCATGTCATCTAAATTGCAGAAGGCCAAAGAAGAAGAAAATCTGGAATAGGAGGTATCGGATAATGGATGAGCCGTATATAGAGGGAGATAATGCGAGACTTACAAGAGTGGATCTGACGCATCTGGATGTTGAGATGTATGACGGCAGGGTATTCAAATATGTCGAACCGAGGAGGCTGTTCCCGGTGAGCGGCATGAGAAAGTATATAACGCTGCTTGATGAGGAAGAGAGAGAAGTAGCCATCATCAGGGATCTGGATACTCTCATGGGTGAATCAAAAAAAACGGTCGAGGATTGCCTTACCGAATACTATATGATACCTAAGATAACCGAGATACAGGAATGCAAGGAAATATCGGGAAATATCAATATGTATGTCATGACGGACAAAGGATACAGGCACTTTGAGATATGGCACAGATATAACGACATAAAAATACTGCACGGGACAAGACTGTTATTCAAGGATATGAGCGATAACAGATACGAAATTGAAGATCTCAGTAAACTGGACAAAAAAAGCCAGGAGCGGCTCGGCGCCTTTTTGTAATATAATAACCTTAGGAGGGACCCATGAAACTTGTACTTGCCATAATAAACAATGATGACAGTAAAACAGCGGTTTCGTCATTGACTGAAGCGGGATTTTTTGTAACAAAGCTTGCAACAACAGGAGGTTTTCTGTCGGTAGGCAATGTCACTCTGCTTATAGGTACGGAAAATGATGATACTGACAAAGTCATTGAGATCATTAAAAAACACTGCACAACAAGGAGACAGACAGTTCCTTCTACCGCTTCATACGGTATCGGATTGTCAAACAACAGCATAACTCCGGAAGTGACCGTCGGAGGAGCAGCGATATTCGTTCTTAACGTAGAAAAGTCTGAAAAGGTTTAGTTATATATTCGTTCTTATATCTGTATGTCGAACAATACCACGATAAGCGCAACTATACCTGTGTAAGCCGTAGCAAAATAGTATAACCAGGGCAGTTTTCTCATATATATGAAAAATGCTGTGCCTGCTATGATCACTGCTCCTATAGATATCGGTATCCACTTGGAATATTCATAAAACCCGATCCCAATGATGATCAGTACTGACATCAGCGGCATCGTAAGATAAGTTGCTTTTATAAGTGCCGGTATTTTCTTGGGAAGGAAGACAGCTGACGATATTAAAAGGACCAAGGCTGCAAAAATATACTTCCATACCATTTCGTTAATAATGGCATCAGTCTGGGAAACGGGACCCCGTATAGTGTTGTAAAGCAACATCACTCCATATGCCATTAGAAATGCGATATTCCAAAGAAGAAAGCCGCCTGCTACGATAACAACGGCCGATAAAACGTTTTTCTGCCATGTTTTCAGTTTCATCCGAATACCCCCTGTCCGTAACTCATATTTATCTGTTTATAATAATTGTATGATACTTATGTGATATATGCAAATGCAAACACGAAGGATCACTTCCTGATCCTGCTTTTAAGTATCGGGGTTTTCGTTTTGAAAAGCCATGTGAGGATCATGGCAACAAGCATTCCAAAAGTTGCACAGACAGCATAAAGAACTGCATAGATCAGCGCATCAGAGCTGTAATATATCAAAGCTGCAGGTATGAACAAGACGGATGAAAACAATATATACTGCCATCTGAACCTGTTGAAAAAGCCAAATATCATACCTGCTATATATGTCACTGCAGGGTAACCGACCAGAAGCATGTACAGGTTGTATGTAGGTTCCTCCTGCCATAAAAATGCCAGGGGAAGGATATTGTACATGAATGCATATAAAGCTATATGCCATATAAAATGCTTACCGAGCCTTTTTACTTTTTCGCTGTCCGACATTTCGTCATACTTCATTTTCATAAAGATATTCTATTATCATATCTGCATGTTTGCAAGGAACAATACTGCGATATTGCGAAAAACCGCTCTTTAT
>JBAYNV010000069.1:0-10590 GCA_041678685.1 Clostridia bacterium | reverse complement strand
CGGGTGATCTGCTCTTTTTTGTGTCTTATATTTATACTTCCGCTTAGTCAGTTATAAGTTCAGCCTTTATAAGGAATCTTCTGATCATGGATGCGATCTCGGCTCTGCTCACATTATGTGACGGATCGATCGCTGTTGCTGTTCTTCCCATGACGACCCCTGCTCTTATGCATTCAGCTGCGCTTCTTCTTGCCCATGCCGATACTGTCTTCGCATCAGCGAATGCTGACAGGATCGTGCTTTCCTCTTCTGATCCCATCTCAGTTTCGATCTCTGCGATATCCATTGCTCTTGCTATCATCACCATCGCCTGCTCACGCGTGATCGTATCATCAGGACCGAATTTACCATCGCCATATCCGTTTATCAATCCGTATTCATATGCTATGCATATCGCATCGAAATTCGGATCATCTAAAGTTACATCACTGAATATAGCCTGTCCTTCTCCCGTACGGAGAAGCCCCAGGGCTTTTACGATAACGGATGCAAAATCACCTCGCGTCATGTCTCCGTCAGGATCGTAATTATCCTCAGACTTACCGGTCACGACAAGTCTTGAGCCCATATCATTTACAGCTTCCTCCGCCCAATGACCTATCATGTCTTTAAAAGTTATAGGATTCCAGATCACTGAATATGTGCTGTTTGTAAGGCTGTTCAGTTTCGCATAGTACTTGCCGTTAATAACCACTATCGTCGTAGGGATATGTGTGAACGATCCGTCATCATTAAGGATTATACCTGTAGTTATCTTGCTTGGATCGACTCCTTCGGGAATCGCTATCATTCTTTCAACATAACCGTTAAACTTTTCGACCTCTACGGTCTCACCACCGCTGGAGCATGTTATCGTAAATTCAACAGGTTTTACTACAAGCTGGTAATTATTGCTGTCAGCCGTATCCTGTATCACCTGCACCGTGTCATCCTCCGGGATGGATATCGTTACCGACACTTTTATATCTTTCAGTTCAACATTGTTACCCAACTGCTGGGATATATTACCTATGTTTATCTGTGAGGCTGGAAGAGTATACGTGACATCATCAGTCTTTATCTCAAGAACGGCTTCCCTGTCTTCCATATTTCTTACCGTCTGACCGTTCAGTTCGCCGACTACAGCATCCGGATCACCGCCAACAGGGATAGTAACGACCGAGTTGTTTCCTTCACTGTTGATCTTTTCATTCACCATATCATCATTCACTGTAATTGTGGTGATCGACCTGTCATCAACTTCAGTAGTATTGGATGTCGCGGCTGTATGCTCGATCCCGTTGACAAGAATATTCACACCTGTTCCTGTATCAGGCGAAGCACCATATACTATATTTGCCGTAGCTGAGGCGGTAGTGTTTACAGTATAATTACCCGCATCATGACCTGAAAGAGTAATACCTGTTGCAGTGACCGGTTTCCCTTCACCGGGATTGAAATCATTGAACATGAATACTGCTGTCGCGGTAACGATGTCGTTGTTTATAACGCCATGGAGCATGACTGTTCCCGTAGCTGTCGCGGTACCATCATATCCTTTATTGCTCGCTACTACCGTAGCTGTTATAGGTGTGGCTGTAGTAGTCAGAATTCCGGTATCACTGATGTTAAATGAGTAGTTATCCGCAGATCCTCCGCTTAAGTATATATTGGATGTGCCGGCACCAGTCGATACTGTTGCAGAACAGTTCGCTGCCGGTGTTGTATATCCTGAAGCTGTAGCGGCTGTCTCACCATGTAAAAATCCTGTAACATAAACGGTGAATTCCGGATTTACGGAACCGTATGTCTTACTTGAGTCATCCACAGTCACTGTCAGCGTCGCTTTCTGTATATCCGCTTCCGATGTATCTGTCGTATTGTATGTATAGTTTGATGCATCAGCTCCTGACAGCGTTATGCCTGTCACATTGACTGTTATACCTGTATTTGCATCAGCATCCGCGAATATGAATGTGCCGCTTGCGGCGACTGCATCAGATCCTACTATTCCTAAAAGCGCAATGCTTCCTGTTCCTTCCGTCGTTCCGTCATATGTCTTATCATCTGCCGTTGCATCGGCAGTCAGTGTTTTCTGATCTATCGTTAATGTTATAACATCAGAATATGCTGATGCCTGCTGTCCGTTGTCGGTCCTTGTTACGGTTATACGGCAGATATAATAATACGTGCCTGCATCCTTGCCTGCGGGTATGTAATAATTGGGGTCCGTTCCGTCGTCCGTGATCATCGATTTATTGCTTCCGTCATAGTCGCATGTGTACCATTGATATCCCGTGATCGTCTGCCCGGGACCGGCTGAAGTGCTTGCACCGATCAGACCTGTCGAATATCCGTAAGTAAGGGTGTTACCGGTACCGGATATAAGCGCCGGAGGTACTGCCGGTATTGCCGTCCATTTTGCGTAATACACCTTATTGCCTGTAGAAGAAGCAGATATGCCCGTAATGTAAGCAATATCTGATGTATTCGCTGTCGCTGTCCATCCGTTGAATGTATATCCTGACTTTGATATGGTAGCAGAAGTCGGAAGCGTCGCTCCTGTTCCGTATGTATATGAGGTGATATCGCCTGAAGATACCGTACCAAGATCCTTATTAAGCGTGACACTGTAAATATTCGGTGCTACGCCTTCCACTGTTATCGCCTTATCTTCCTGTATATCGCTGACAGTATAGATACCTGAAGCATTTGCGGTCAGAACTGTGCCGTTGGATCTCACTGTTATAGATGACTGATCATATCCTCCGCCAAGCATTACTGTGAAACTGAAGCTGCCGCCATGGTTCACTATGCTGTTAGAGTAATATGCGGAGCAATTGAACCCTGTTCCTGAAGGTAATGATACCGCATACTGATCGTATACATTTATCGTGATCGTGATATCGTCAGGTTTTAAAGACGCATCATGCGTCCATGTCTCGGAAGCTTTTAGTGTCACTGTACCGGAGTTCGTAACGGTCAGCGTTGTATATCCATAATATGAAGAATAATTCCCGCTGCTTGATAATACAGCTCCTGTTCCGCCGTCATCTACGATCGTCCATTCCGCAGCGCAGGTCAAAGCATGCGACGGAGTCGCATTACAGTATCCTCCGCGGTTGAAGTAATATCTATAATTCATGAATGAACTGGATCCTTCTGTCAGCTGTATCGTATCGCCTGTAATTGCTGATCCTCCCTTGGTCAAATATGGCGCAGCCGTTATATGGCATCCCGCCTGCTGACAGGTGACATTCACAGTATTTGTAATGGTCGTACTGCCTCCCGCAAGAGTCGTGAACGATGCAAGCTGTGGTGTCGTGACAGTGATCGTGGCTGTACCGTCTCCCACATATGTTATAGTTCCGTTGCCTGCAACAGTTGCTACACCTGTATCCGATGATAGATATGTTACAGCGTCCTCTCCGGCAAGAAGCCCGGGGCTTAAGGTAGGGACTATAACACGGGTCGTCCCTTCTATTACTATAACGCTGGTAAAATTGAGTGACACGGATCTCGGTGAGACTATGCCAAGTTCCAGATCAGTTATCACATCGGAACTGCCGCTCCCTATCGTGAATGTATAACACCCGTCGTCATCAAACAGATCTGTGGTCCATGAAGGATAATACTCACTTGATGTTTTATTGACCTTTAAAGTATATGTTCCGGTATTTATCACACCTAATGTGAATCTGCCATTGGAAGTATTTACCGCAACTGCATCCCTCGATGTCCCGCTTGTATCGGTGCCTTCATACAGGCTGCACGTGAAATATCTGTAATTTGAACTCTCATTTGCGTCTATAGTATTATTTGAATTATAGTCTTTGTAAATGGTCCCGGTGATGTTTGTCTTCATAGGTTTGAGCGCACACGGCGCTATCTTTGCCACATGCACCGTTTCACCTGTAGTTGTCAGTTTATATGCCATTTCCGTATCGAAATAGGCTCTGTAGTTTGTTGTTGTCGCACTTGTATAACCTGAAACTTCAAACGGTACCTCAATGATCGCTGTATTATTGTATGCCAGAGACACGCCTGCTGCCGTCACTATCCTTATATCAGTAACGGAACCCCATGCACCGCCCACATCAGAGACATATGCTTCCGAACCTGACAGCTTATATGTTACCGCAGCTCCTGCAAACATGGCACCTGTCAGTGTTACCGCACCTGTCATCAGTGCATCAAACTGTGACGTATAGGCCGTACTGTTATATGTTACGGATGAACCGTTTCTGGGAACAGAAACATCAATAGTGAGCGAATGAGCATCATTTCCGACCTGTAAACCGTTATACATATAATATTTATATGATCCTGTTGAGTCATATACATATTGCTGTTCAGTATTCTCGCCTATGGCAATACTGGTAGTAAGAAAGCTCTGAGCCGTCATGGCGCTTACTGCATTTATCGTTGCTGTCGGCATACTATATACTTTATATAAAGCGTCAGTTGTCGATGAGTTACCGTTATAGTCATTTACATCCGTATAGGAATAACTGGCATTTGTTGAAAACGGGTATATTGCATTATGATTTTCTGCATACACAGCTACAGGTAACGATACTGTCTGTACGGCCGATGTAGGTATCGACGGACCGACTTTGAACTGCAGTGAATGACTAGTATAATATGAATAACGTGAAATACCATCAGTGTATTTAATGATATATAGTATGTTGTCGCCAAGATCTCTTGTTGTCACAGAGTATGTCACATCAGTATAATTATACGGTGCCGTATAACCCATGTATATATATCCCTTAGGTATAACGAAATAGAAACATGGATCCGTCAAAAGAGCCTGATAAGAAGTCGTATAAAATTGTATATTGAAATTATCTCCCTTATTCAATGCTGCAGGCGACACTTCAACATTCATATATATTTCTAATTTCTGCTGCAAGTAAAAAACATATGTAACCTGCGGTAAAGCCGATAGCGTTCCGTAAGTCACGCTATCGGCTGAAAATATCTGATCAGTGATAGTTTTTGTCGCCGATGCCAGATTCTCTCTGTTTGCGATCCATATCCTTATAAGTTCCTGCAGACCGCTGCTCGTATCAAGTTTATCGAACACTACCTCCATATACGTGATCGCATCAGCCACATCTGATAATGTGATGGTGTTAAGGTCAACAGTCATATTCTGGGTATATACCGTATCCCCGCCTAAAGATGTCTTATAGGATACAGACGCCTGTGTAGGAAGAGTACCTCCGTTTATAGCGACCAGATTGAATGTTATCTTGTTAGCATACAACTCCTTAGGGATAGTATATCTGACCGACAGATCATGCACGGTCTCACCGAGGTTATTCATTATACGTGATGATAACTGAGTATTCCCTTCTATCGGGAATAAGTAATTATAATACCCGGATGCATATATGCTTTCATTATTAAGATACAGATAGTCAGTTATATGAAACGTTTTAAATTCGCATCCTATGCAATAATAGTAGTAGTCAGAATATGAAGTGTAATTGTAATAATCAAGGATCACGTAATTATCGCTTCCGACTGTTGCGATCATCTGTGGAGTATAGCGTTTGGATGATATCATTTCACTTGAGACCGTATATTTCATATATATATTATCTGTCACTGTAATGTAATAATTATCGCTTGTAAACTGGTGAGTGGAAGGGAAAGTAAACACAAGCGCTCTGCCTGTTGCGATCTCAGTATTGGCTGCATTTTTAAAAGAGTAATTTTCATAATACTTAACGCTGAATGCAGAGGTGCCGCTTCCTATATCATAGGATGTTCCTGAAACGAAAGCTGAGAACGATGTGCCCTGACCCAGGCCTGGAACGGATTCCGCTGCAATAGGAACGATAGCAGTTATCGAATCATATGCATAATGGCCATAGTTATAACAATAAAAATCACTTCTGTATGCCACATAATAGTCAGTAGTCCCATCGATCAGAAGAACCGAGTTCTTGTTCGTGCGGAAGTTTCCTATATTCGGATTAAAGCAAGGATTATCGGATATCGTTACACTGGAATTCCTGGTTTCTTTCACTGTAGTGCCATCAAAATATGTGGCACTCACAGTATATGTTGTTTCGTCCAACTTAAGTGTCGGGCATAAAGTAATGTTGAAACCGATCGTAGTGATATCTGCTCTGAATCGGTATGTCAGCACAGTGTTGCCGCTTTCATCAGTAGCAAAAGTGACAGGATTTACCGAAGCAAGCGAAGGCCCGAGTATTGCATTGGTCGCTGTAGGATAATAACTGACCGTTATGCCTTTTGGAACTGTTATCACCAGTATCGGTTCTGCTATATCTGTCCCGACTATATCAAATGTCAGATTGTAAGTATTGCTGCTGTTGACAGCAAAAGCGGATGCGGTATTCGTTCCTGTGAATGTCGGAGTCACAGTAAGCAAATCAGTGGTAGCATGTACGCTTACAGGTATCTGGGTAAATAAAAGACATAGTACCAATATGGCGCACAACGTCCGTTTCCCCAATCGTCTGCTAAAACCAAATATCCCATTTGCCCTACCTGAAGTACTGCATTTATAACGATCCATGAAACCCTCCTCAGCTTTATTCAGCTTTCGAATAATCTATAATATCATATCGGTATTTTTTTATATTTCCACACCCGCAACGCATGTTTCTAGTTACTCACATCAGCGTTGTCTGGGGACCGTTATCCGATCTTTGAGTAGAAAAGCGAACAGGGATTGCCTGTGTCATAATATCCGCTTTCAAAAACGATCGTATAACTGCCGTTATCCGCAGTATAAACAGTCCGTGCCTCGTCATTATAATAATTTTTATTCGAAGTATATCCCGCATTCTGAATGACTGTAACAAAATTTTCAAATGCCATATTCAACTCAAAATAATACCTCATGCCGTATTCATCTGCATTTATCTCATACAGAACACAGTCAGGTTCTGGTATGCCGCCTATCTGTGCGCTTACCCAAGACAGTTCCCTGTAACTGGGAAGCGCCCCAATGTTATTTTCACCTGCACCGGGAGCATTCATAGTGTATGATGACACTGAACCTGTTTTATCATCACTGTTATAGTAAAATTCAACATATTTTCCTGAGGGATCCGTTCCGATATACATCCGGTTGACATCAGCCTGAGCGCCATAAGTATAACCGGCAGCGACTATCTTGTCTGCATATGAATAAAAATCCTCCAGTTCCATCTCACTGAATTTATATACACACCACCCGTCGTAAGTTTCAAATGAGGTAAGTGTTGCTTTTGGGGTATCAAACCCATGCATTTTAGCAGGATCCCATGTGACATCACCCGTATTGGCCTCTGTTACGTCCTGATCGTCTGTAATTGATCCATCATCATACTCTTCTTCATTTCCGCTATCCGGGGAAAGACCACATCCGGATATGGAAAATGCAAGTAAAAGAACAACAATAACTACTAACAGGTTTTTCAATAACTTCATAAATAACATCCTTTCAATATCTCTCATTTAATTGTAACAGACCGGATAAATCAGGTTTTTACATATTAATCAATAAAAATCATTACTATTACTATTATAACTATTTCTAGTATATGTGATTATTTATTTTGCAATTTTTTAAAGTTTTCGTTCTTAAACGACCGATAAATATAAAACAGCTACATAGATATGTAGCTGCTAAAAAATACCGGATATATCAGCTTTAACTTATCAGTTCCAGATGTATTTAATAAGATAATACAGAACATAACCCCAGCTCATGAAACCGTGCAGTATAGCCCAACCTATGGAATGCCATGCTGAATATGATATTATCATGGCAAGGCATGATCCCATCGTCACTCCTATTTTTGCAGCATTGCCGCTGCCTGTTGTAACGCTTCTGCTTATGCATGTATTACGCTTTGCTCCATATATGAGCTCTTCCATAGGTACATCGAAATATGCGCATATTTTTTCAAGCGTGTCTATATCTGGTTCAGTCGTTCCGCGTTCCCAATTTGAGACAGCCTGCCTCGTCACCGAAAGATGCTCAGCCATCTCATCCTGCGTTACCCCTTTTTCTGTCCTTAGTCTCTTTATATTCTTCCCTACCTGATTCATTTATCTCACCTCGTGACCATATATTATGTATTACGGCCGGGATTGTCACGCAACGTTACATTGCTCGCCATAAATTGCGCGATCCCTCTATTTATATTTATGTAAAAGCTCCATCATGAGCTCAAAATTGCTTATAGGGGTCGAGGGGGATACAAGATTGGAGCATCCTACTATCGCACCGCCATATTCTTTTGCCGCATCAACAGCTTCCATCACTTCTTTTTTTATCTGTTCCTTTGACCCCCTGTCAAGGGTGGAAGCGCCTATTCCTCCTATCACTGTTATATTCGGATACCTGCTCCGTATGCTGCGTACGTCCATGCCGCATGTGCAGTCAGCCTCGTAATGCGCATCGATCCCGGAGTCTATGTAAAGAGAGTCAGCGACATCCCAGAAATAACCGTCGCTTCCGAAAGTGTGGAACAAACCATATTTATGGCATGCGTCTGATATCTTTCTGAAACGCGGTACGACCATTGATCTGAATACCTCATTTGAATACATGAGACCTCTGTTACATGCGCAGTCTCCTCCTCCGTATACGAACTTTGCACCTACCGCCGATATCAGCGGGATATTTTTAAGGGCTCTTTTCATAAGCGCTTCAAGGTAGCGGTCTATAAGATCGGGACGTGCGGCAACGCACTCATACCATATCGTACTGTTATTGGGTATCGCGAGAGCGATCCCTCCTGTATAAGACGCCTTTTCATATGCAAAGTATTTCATAGCATCGATATAATCGTTGTGCAATGAAGGAGACGGTATATATCTTTCTGTATACTCCTCCTGATTTATGACTTCAGCTTCCAGCATATCGACATCGTTAATAACGGGAGTTGTGTCAGCCACGCATTGAAACAGTTCCGGTCCAGGAAAAAATTTCATTATCCAGTATGTCCCGTCTTCCCTGTCGTATCTGAATGTGAATTCATCAAGCATTTTCGAAGGTTTATAGCTATATCTCCAATAAGTCGTCCTCACATGATCCAGTTCATTTACAGATGCCCAGTCATATGCATCCTGCCTGCTTCTTTCGAGAAATTCCTTATGGGCTTCCTCTCCGTTAAACAGTGATAATGTTTCACGGTAACTCTGTATGCTGCCTCCGATATAGGCATCATGCCCCAGTATCAACGATGCGATCCTTGAAGATACGGATCCGCAGTATATCGGTACATGATCGCTTTTCTGTTTAGTATATGCCATCAGGACTCTTTCATATGAATTCATGTGATCCCCCGTATATATCATATATGTATATTAATTTTAACATAGACAAAGGTGAAAGTATAAGTAAACAGCCCTAAGATCGCTCTTAGGGCTGTTCTGCAGAAATTTCTTATTCTTATGACCTGATCTTCGTTTATTCTTTGGCTATTTCTTCATTATGCTTGTCGCCGATGCTCAATAAAGCATTCAGAACTATACCGAATACTGCAGCTCCTGCTATGCATGGGATATTCATTCCGAAGAAAGGTATGTTGCCGCCGAATGCATAATTGCCGCCGAGACCTATTACCATTATAGAAGCTATTACAGCGACGTTCTTTGCGCTGAACATATCGACCTTTTTATCGATCATTATCGCGACGCCCTGTGCTGCGATCGCTCCGAACAGATATATTTCAAGTCCTCCGATAACAGCCATCGGAATGCCGTATATGGTCTTTATCAATGGCGTAAAGCATGAGATGACCATCGCTATGATAGCCGCACCCATCATTACCGGTACAGAGAATACTCTTGTTATTGCCATCGTGCCTATATTTTCGCCATAGTTCGTTCCTGCGGGACCGCCGATAGCACCGGAGATCATGTCACAGATACCGTCACCTATGAGATTCTTATGGAGCAGATCAGCAAGGCTGTATTTCATCTTTGTGCCTTTTTTCTTGGCAAGATCATTTGCATATATATCCAACTGGTACATATGAGCCGTGGATTCCGGGATAGTTGCAATCGCTATAGGCATTATCGCTACAACTGCAGCCCATGATACCTTAGGCAGTGTGAATGCAGGCAGTGCGAAAATCGAACCGTCACCGATTTTCCATGTAGATGCTGCAAGGACTTCGGATGACATCGTACGGAACATGCTGAAACCTTCTCCTCCGATAAGAAGGATAATGGCTGCTGTCGCACATCCGACTAAAGCTCCAAGAAGCAATGGAAGCTGTGAAAGGAAACCTTTAAGATATTTTGAGAACAGAACAGTTGAAAGGAATGTTGCCAATGAGACTACCCATACCCAGCCCGTGCCTGTTATGCCGGTTGCTGAAGCGGATGGAGCTGCATCGCTGAGAGCGCCTCCTGCAAGCGTCAGTCCTATTATCATTGCTATAGGGCCTGTAATGGAAGGAGGGAGTATCTTTTCTACTGCTTTACGTCCTGAGTACTTCACTATGAAACCTGCTGCGATCGACACAAGACCTGAGAGTATTATACCGAACTGGGCTTTTGAGATAAGCTCCGCAGGCAGTATTCCGGTTGCCTGGAAGGCTGCGATCTGAGCTGCCGAGCCTTCTT
>JBAYNV010000068.1:0-10676 GCA_041678685.1 Clostridia bacterium | reverse complement strand
GGGCACGTAAAAGTAGTCGTAGCTTCTTGCCAGAGCTGTTTCCTGGTTTTCCTCTATTTTTCTTATAGGTATTTTTTTGTAGTCTTCGTTCTCTTCCTGCAATTCACTGAGCCATCCCTGCGCTTGCCTGCAATACGGGCAGGATGAGATATAAAAGAAATACAGCTGATCCATCAGAACACCTCCATGTTAAATAGTGTACTTTCATTATATCCCATAAAAAGACCAAAGTCATACTTCATTATGATATTATACCTGCCGATATGCCGGATACTGCTTCTATAAGGAGGAAACATATGCTATCCTATGTATTATATAAATAAAATATACCGGAGGCCACATGAGGACGTTAGAAGAACTGAAACAAAGCACTAAAGATTTCTATTCCATGAAACCTGATGCAGCAATACTGCTGGAGGAATTCGGATATTACTGTCTGGATGCCTGGATAGAACAGGGGCACATAAAGAAGGATACCGATCTTGGCGGTCTTTTCGGATTCGAACATCTGGTAAAGTACTATATGAAAGGCCTGGCCGGATGCAGTGCGCCTTTTTCCCCTGCATTTGAAAACGTCATAATCGAAACGACTGATCAATACGATATAGTTAGGGACGGGGCAGGAAGAACAGTGAAGTATTTTAAAGGAAGAAGAGACGGATTCATGCCTCAGTATCTCGATTTCCCGGTGAAAGACATAAAGACATGGAGCGAACTGTCCTGGAGGCTCGACTGTAGCACAAAAGAACGGAACGATGCGCTTGCCGGCGGTATAAAAGAAGCTGTCGTACGTGCAGCGTCCGGATACCATCTCATACAGTATATAGTCGGAGCATATATGTATCTTCGTTCACTGATAGGAGGGGAGCAGCTGCTGTATGCTTTTTATGATGATCCCGCGCTTATACATACCTGCATGAGGAAATGGCTGGAGTTATCCGAATACGTTACAGGCAGATATCAGGAGCATGTAAGGATAGACGAGGTGCTGTTTGACGAGGATATCTGCTATAACCACGGATCATTGATATCTCCTTCAATGATAAGGGAATTCCTTTTCCCGTACTACAAAGAGCTCGTATCCGATATTCGAAGAAGAAATACGAAATTCACCGATAAGGGTTATGATCTCATAATCCACGTTGCCACCGACGGTGACTGCAGGCCTGTTATAGGGATATACAGGGAAATAGGGATGAACTATATGTCTCCTATGGAAGTAGCCTCAGGCTGTGATGTAGTGGCCATAAGAAAAGCGTATCCGGATCTTAGGATCAAAGGTGGAATAGACAAAAGGATCTTGGCAGACAATAAAGAAGCCATAAAGAGAGAGATAGACAGGATAATGCCGTTCATGAAAGAAAAGGGAGGGTATCTCCCAACCTGTGATCATGGAGTCCCTCCCGAAGTCCCTTTTCTAAATTACGTATATTTCAGGGAATTGCTTAAAGATTATGCTAAGTGATCATTTTCGTTCGTTGTCTATTATCGCTTTGAAATCCTTTAATCTGTCATAGAAATCAGGAGATAATGTTCCGTCCGTTCTTGGCGCGACGTTCATCAGAAAGTTTCCCCCCATATCCCTTACCGGTTTATACAGGCCGTACATGCGCTCAGCGCTTCTGTAACCCGTGCATCTGCTGACCCATGCCCATCCGCAGTTATCAGGCCATATATGACAGCTTTCCCAATATCTGAACCTGGGTCTTTCTGTGGGTATGAAGCACTCGTACTGCGTGCAAAAATCGCCTGTCCCGTGCATGCGGTCGTTCACAAGTATCCCGGGCTGCAGTTTTCTCATTTCTTCGATAGTGATGCCTTTTGATATATCAGGTATGCTTCCGTCAAACCAGAACAGATCTATCTTTCCATAACGCGTCAGAAGCTCCCTGACCTGATCGTTAACATACTGCATATAGTCTCTTTCAAGAGGTGCGGGAACAGGGGGCAGTTCTCCTATCGGTTCAAAATCGAGACCCAGATTTATCCTGTCAGGATATTCCGGTTTTCCGCTTCCATAATTGAAGGACATATAGTAACGGTGCCAATACCAGTCAGGAGGCGAATAATACAGACCGACCTTTATACCGTTCTTTCTTGCCGCCTGGATATATTCACCCACAAGATCCCTGCCGCGCATGAAGTTATTCGTATTGAAGTTACCGAACTCTGAAGGCCACATAGAAAAACCGTCATGATGACGCGTCGTGAATACTGCATACTCATATCCGGCAGCCTTAATTGCTTTCATCCAGTTATCAGGATCGAAACCCACAGGGTCAAACGTTTTTGCCTGTTCCCAGTATTCGTGAGGTGTGATACAGAAATCATTTCCCCATTTTGTCTCCCATGGCTTTCCCTTTATCATTCCCCAGGACAGATCGCCCTCAGCTCTTACGGTCGAGATGCCGAAGTGTATGAATAATCCCAATGTACCCGGTTTTTTGTAATACCACTGTGCATCAGGGTGCTGGTTGGGCTCGAATTCCTTGACCTGTTCCCTGCTGCCTATCATTTCATGCTGTGCTTTTGCTGTTTCGCTTTTATTTGCCATATCGATTTACTCCCGTAAAAATAAATATATGCGCAAGGCATATCAAAGTCAACTGATAAAGCGGTTTAAGGCATTAATATGCTATACTGAATGTATGTGACATACCGTGTGAGCTGACATTGCAAAACACCATGCCGGAGTATAGAATATTTATTGCAAAAGAAGGAGGCTCAGATGAAAAGAGTCGTTGCGATCATATTAGTTGGTATATTAGTACTTTCCATGCTGTTAGCCATGATTTTACAGAGCGGTATACTCAACAGCTGACGAACCGTTTACGGAGGAATAATGAAGTATGATGTTTGCATTATAGGGGCAGGCGTGATCGGTAGTTTTATAGCGCGTTCACTGTCCAAATATGATATGAAGATCGCGGTCATCGAGAGAAATGTCGATGTTGCGATGAATGCATCCGGAGCCAATTCCGGAATAGTGCATGCCGGATATGATGCCAAACCCGGCACGATGAAATCGCGTTTCAACGTCATAGGCTGTAAAATGATGCCTAAGGTCTGTGATGATCTTAAAATAAGATTCAATAAATGCGGTTCCTTTGTTCTTGCTTTCAACGAAGAAGGGAACGGCGTTCTTGATGAGTTATACAACAATGGCATAAATACAGGTGTCGAAGGATTATCTATAGTCGACAGGGATTTCGTTATAACCAGAGAACCAAATGTGAACCCCGCCATCACCAAGGCTCTTTATGCAAGTGAAGCAGGGGTCATATCGCCATACAAACTGAACATAGCCGCCATGGGAAATGCCATCATGAACGGCGTCGAACTGATATATGAAACGAATGTAAAAGGCATCGAAAAGAAAGACGGCCTCTTCCATATTTCTACTGAAAAGACCGGGAATATACGTTCAGACAACAAAATAGACGGACACAAAAAGTCAGTCGACGATAACATTATCGCAAATGTGGTCATAAACGCAGCCGGGACGCATTCGGATGAGATAAGCGCCATGGCAGGAGACGATTCATTCAGGATAATACCAAGAAGAGGCCAGTACATACTGTTCGACAAGACGGAAGGCAGCATGGTGAACTCGGTACTGTTCCAGACACCCACATCCGAAGGCAAAGGGATACTTGTTACTCCCACGGCAGACGGCAATCTGCTTATCGGACCGGATGCATCGGTCATATCGGATAAAGACGGGAAATGTACCACTTACGATGATCTTGATCAGATATACAGGACAGCTCTTAAAACATGTAAAAAGATAAATCTGCGCAAAGCCATAACGGTATTTTCAGGCATAAGGTCAACGCCTGATACGGGCGACTTCATAATAGGCGAGAGCGGCAGGTGTAAAGGATTCATAAACGTGGCAGGTATCGAATCGCCCGGACTGACATCATCTCCAGCGATAGCGGAATATGTTGAGGGAATAGTGAAGGGCATCCTGGATATGCGGTTAAAGGATAAATATACAATGACTCTGGAAGGTCACAAAGCCTTCTATGACATGACTGTAAATGAAAAAGAAGAGATATGCGGTAAGGATCCCGGATACAGGAAGATAATATGCAGATGCGAGACAGTGACAGAAAAAGAGATCAGAAATGCCATACATGCGCCTTGCGGAGCAAGAACTGTTGACGGAGTCAAAAGAAGGACCAGAGCAGGAATGGGAAGATGCCAGGGAGGTTTCTGTTCGCCTCATGTGATGAGGATATTATCAGAAGAACTTGGAGTACCGCTCAACACGATAGTAAAATCCACATCGGATTCCTGTATACTGGGGAGGTATTCACGTGATTAAATATTTTGATCTGGCGGTGATAGGCGGAGGGCCGGCAGGAATGGCTGCAGCGCTCACAGCATATGAAGACGGCGTTAAAAATATAGTGATACTTGAAAGAGATGACTCGCTTGGAGGCATTCTCAAACAGTGCATACATAACGGATTCGGTCTTCACATCTTCAAAGAGGAACTCACAGGTCCCGAATACGCCTTGAGATTCACGGAGAAGATCAAACAGACGGATATCACGGTAATGCTCAACACAATGGTCGTATCAGCGACCGGGGACAAGACGCTTTATGCCGTCAATCCCGACTACGGATTCCTGACGATCAAAGCAAAAGCCATAATACTTGCGATGGGCTGCAGGGAACGTCCAAGAGGCGCTCTCAGGATACCGGGGACAAATACCGCGGGTATATTCACGGCAGGCACGGCACAGAGATTCGTCAATATGGAAGGCATACTGCCAGGATCAAAAGCAGTGATATTAGGAAGCGGAGACATAGGCCTCATAATGGCCAGAAGACTTACGCTCGAAGGCATAAAGGTCCAGGGAGTTTATGAGATAATGAGTTATCCCGGAGGGCTCACCAGAAACATCGTCCAGTGTCTTGATGATTTCGATATACCCCTTCATCTTTCAACGACGATCGTCAGTATACACGGTAAAGACAGGATAACCGGTGTAACGACCGCAAAGGTCGATGCAAACATGATACCTATAAAGGGAACGGAAGAATTCGTTGAATGCGATACTCTGCTTCTTTCAGTCGGCCTTATACCTGAAAATGAACTTACCGAACAGATGGGGATAAAGATGTATAACATGACAAGCGGAGCCTATGTTGACCAGGATCTCGAAACGGATGCAGACGGCGTATTTGCATGCGGCAATGTTCTCCATGTCCATGACCTTGTGGATAATGTCACTATGGAAGGGCAGAGAGCGGCGTCAAGCGCAGAAGAATATCTTAAAAAAGACGAGAATATAAAGAAAGATATGCCCTCGATCTTGGTGAAACCGGGAAACGGTATAAGGTACGTATTGCCGCAACACATATATTTAAAGGGTGAAGAGGAAAAGATCAGGATATATTTCCGCTCAAAAGACAGGTACTCTGATGCTGTTATAAAAGCAACGGCTGATGGCGGGACGATAGGAAAGAAGAAAGTTATAAGGCTCATACCATCAGAGATGGAATATGTTGAGATAAATACGAAAGACATATCCGGCATATCAGATATAACTATAGAGGTCGAAGCATGAAAAAAGATATAGTCTGCATAACATGCCCAAGAGGATGTACGGTACATGTGGAATATGATAAAAACAGGATCATAGCCATGGAAGGCTATACATGCAAAAGAGGCGCTGAGTATGCTAAAAATGAAATACTTGAACCGAAGAGAATGGTGACATCCTCTGTAAAGATAGAAAATGCGAAATATCCTGTCCTGCCATGCAAGACAAACCGTCCCGTACGTAAGGACCTTATGTTCGACGTGATGAAAGAAGTATGCAAAATAGAAGCACATGCCCCTGTAAAGCAGGGAGAAGTGCTTATAAAGAATGTCTGCGGCACTGATGCGGATATAATAGCGACACAGACATTGGAAAAAGTGAAATAGGAATTTCAGGGGAAATGATATGGCGGCGAATTTTTTGAAAAACAACAAATGGATCCATTTCATAGGCATAAACGGGTCTTCAATGTCAGGACTCGCGATCCTTTGCATGAAACGGGGAATTAAGGTAACGGGTTCCGACATCGAGCATACAGCTATTATGGACAAGCTCATATCTTTAGGAGCTAATGTATATATACCTCATGATTCGGCAAAATTAGGGCAACCGGATCTTGTTGTTTTCACGGCTGCGGTGCATCCTGACAATGTGGAGTATATACAGGCTGAAAAAGAAGGGATACCTCTTATGGAGAGATCCGTATTCCTTGGAAAGCTCATGGATGAGTTCAAATACGGAATAGCGGTATCAGGCGCTCACGGGAAAACCACTACGACCACGCTGACCGCATATCTTCTCGAAAAGATGGGTTTCGATCCTACCATACACTGCGGCGGCGAAGCAGATTTTATAGGCGGAAGCGTAAAAAGCGGGAAGTCGGAATATTTCGTGACCGAGGCGTGCGAATTCCACGGCACATTCTTACAGCTCAATCCGTACATAGGAATAATACTGAATATAGATTTCGATCATGTAGACTGGTTCAAGACATTCGATAACATGAAGAAGTCTTTTAAGGAATTTGCAGACAGGATAGATAAAAACGGATACCTCATAGCATGTTACGATGATCTTCCAACAAGGGAGGTGGCCGAGCAGGTGAAATGCAACGTGATCTATTACGGAGAAAACAATAAGGAGCTGGATTACTCCTGCGTCGATGTGCAGATAGATGATTTGGGCAAGCCAAGCTATGAACTGTATATAAGAGGGAAAAAAACGTGTGACGTAAAACTTGACGTTAACGGAAGGCATAATGCCTTAAATTCACTTGCGGTGATCGCAGTCCTTGATATCTTAGGTGCTGATGTTAAAGAAGCATGCAGGCACCTTACGGAGATACCGGGTGCAAAAAGAAGATTCGATCTGACAGGAGAAGCTGGCGGCGTAAAGGTATTCACTGATTATGCACATCATCCCACAGAAATAGATGTGACGCTTGAAACTGCAAGCAAGATGAAACACAGAAAACTTTATGCCGCATTCGAACCTCATACGTTTTCAAGGGTCAAGGTACTGTTCGATCAGTTTGCACACTGTTTCAGATATGCGGATTTCGTTATAATGGCTGACATATACAATGACAGGGAAACTACCGATAAGGACGTAAGCAGCGAGAAACTGACCAAGGCAATAAATGCCGTAGGCACGGAAGCCATATATCTTCCTACATACAAAGAAATAGAAGACTATTTCTTTGATCATTTACAGGAAGGCGACATAGTGATGATATTAGGTTCAAAATACCTTGAATGCATAGCAAAACCGCTTGTTGAGAGATTGCAGAAGAAATAGGATACAGACATTTGATATCCGTCTGTCTGGATTTAGAGGTGTGAGTAAATGAAAAAGAAAGCATCAAAGCATAGAATCACTCATGAAATAATGTATCAGCAGGATCCTGTAAGCGGAAACATAATAATCGATATTGCCCTGGATAAATATATATACTTTTTCCACGAATGGGATAACACAGCATTCAGGAAAAGAGATATACATCCCGAACTTGCCGCTTTTTTAGATATGTGCTCTGAAGAAATACCTATAAGAAAGCAGTTTGATATACATCTTCACGTGAATGATGTCGCAATAAATAAGGAAAAAGAGGATCTTATACTGGAAAGCTACTATAATTATTACAGTTCACTGAAGCGTCTGGAAAGCAGAAAACTTAAAAAGATACTTCGGTCCGCCATTTTACTTTTCATCGTTGCGCTGGCATTCAATGCATCATATCTCATATTCGCTTCAAAGCTCACTGGTAATTTACTGATCGGGCTGTTTACCCAGGGCCTTTCGATAGGAGGCTGGGTATTCATGTGGGAAGCGCTTCAGAAAGTGTTTTTTGAAAGTCTGGAACCTTTGAAACGCAGGCGTGAGCTTATAAGATTCTTAAATGCGGATATAGAGTTTTCCAGCGATATACCGATAGTATGGCAGGTTGCTGATAATGATAGGAGGGTATAAATGGATCCAAAAGAATGGTTCAAAAATGCTAAATACGGGATGATGGTCCACTGGGGGCTGTATTCAGTACTTGCAGGCGAGTATAAGGGCAAGAAGAGCGGCGCATACGCTGAATGGATACAGTCATATTTCAGGATACCGATAAAGGAATATGAGAAACTGGCTGCAGCTTTCGATCCTATTTTCTTTGATGCGGAAGAATGGATAAAATTTGCTATCGAATGCGGCATGCAGTATATAGTCGTAACGTCTAAGCATCATGACGGATTCGCCATGTTCGGTTCAGAAACAGATAAATACAATATACGTGATATGACCCCTTTTGGAAGGGATGCCATATCGGAAATAGGCGAAGCCTGCTATAAATACAATTTTAAAATGGGTCTTTACTATTCACAGGATCTTGACTGGCATGAAGAGCACGGCGGAGGATACAGATCGGTCGGAGGATCCGCAGGCATGTCATGGGATAACAGCTGGGATTTTCCCGAAACAGACAGAAAAGACTACAATATATGTTTTGAAGAGAAGATATATCCTCAGGTCAAAGAGATACTGACTAAATACGGGGACCTGTGCCTTATATGGTTCGATGTGCCCAAAACACTCGAAGAAAAACACAGCCGGATGCTTTATGATGCGATAAAGCAGTATCAGCCGGACTGCCTTATAAACTCCCGTCTGGGAAACGGGATATATGATTATGTTTCTTTGGGTGATAACGAGATACCTGACAGCATAGCTAATATACGTGGAGCAAAAAAATCACCTTACGGGCTCTATGAGTGTGCCGCGACGCTTAATGATACATGGGGATTTTCATATCATGATCAGAACTGGAAAACAGCTGAACAGATAGCCGTAAACAGAAATCATCTGAACGGGCTGGGAATAAATTATCTTTTAAATGTGGGACCTGATGCCCTTGGCAGAATACCTGCTCAGTCGATAGATATCTTACGCGGTGCGGCGAAATTATAGATCGAAAGCATTTATCTGGATTACCCGGCTTAATATCGTGTATCATGAAATTAGTACTATTTTGTATTACATATAATAATATAATGTGACATCGGGGCGCAAAGATGAATGAAGTTCAGAGCGTTGAAAAAAGCATCTTATAAAATCATTTCACAGATACCGTATTCTGCGTTAATCTAAATAAGATGGCTGATGCATATAATAACAAATTGAAAGAGTGATGAATGTGAAAACATACAAAAAACGATCAGTATTTGATTGATTTACTATGCATTAGTTGATAATATACATGATGAGGTATCAACCATGAATCAAAGAGAAAGATTTTTAAATGTAATGAATTTCAAACCTGTTGACAGACTACCTATGATAGAGTGGGCAGGCTGGTGGAAAAAGACCATCGCAAGATTCATAGACGAAGGCGTGCCGGATATGCCCAATAGGGAAGATATAAAACATATGTATTTCGGACTTGACCGTTTGAAACAGTACTGGATAGGTTCAAAGACAAAGGTATATACCGATCTTCCCGAAATAGACAGGAAAGTCACAGACATGGAATCATATGAGAGGATCAGGCCTCTTCTGTACAGTCAGGAAAAAATAGATGCTGCCGTAGAAGACGCAAAACAATATAAGAAGATACATGATAACGGAGACTTAGTTGTATGGATAACAGTTGAAGGGTTCTTCTGGCATCCCAGAACGCTGTTTGGGATCGAAGAGCATCTATTCGCATTTTACGATCAGCCTGAACTGATGCACCGCATGAACCAGGATGAAGCAGACTATTGCAAACTTATCATAGACGCAATGGGTGATGCCATACAGCCTGACTTCATGACTGTCGCTGAGGATATGTCATATAACCTTGGCCCGATGCTTTCTGAAGATATGTATAACGAGTTCGTTTTGCCATATTACAAACAGATAATACCTTTTGCGGAGAAAAACAACATAATACCGCTTGTTGACACCGACGGACAGCTTGAAGGCATGATACCATGGCTCAAGCGCGGAGGTATAAGAGGTGCATTGCCTCTTGAAAGAAAAGCGGGAGTGGACGTGAACAGGATAAGGGCAAACTATCCTGATTTCCTGATCATAGGAGCATACGATAAACTTGTCATGGACGTTTCAGAGGAAGCTATGAGAGCTGAATTCGAAAGGATCCTTCCGACAATGAGATCCGGCGGATTTATACCGAGTGTTGACCATCAGACGCCTCCGGGAGTATCTCTTGACAATTACAGGATATGGCTGTCTCTTCTTAAAGAGTACTGCGTAAAAGGTGCAGATAAAGAATGAACACCAGGAAACTTGTAGCCATATCGCTTCTTACCGCGATCACCGTAGTTTTAGCGAAACTGCTTGCAATAAATCTTCAGATAGTAAGGATAGGAGTGGAATGCATTTCCGTTTCTTTGGCTTCCATACTGTTCGGACCTTCATGGGGAGCCCTGTCAGCTGTACTTGCCGATATATTGGGAGGCTTTCTTTTCCCTACAGGCCCTTACTCCCCGCTTATCACTCTTGTAGCGCTGGCCAACGGCCTTATATACGGTTTCTTCCTTTACAGAAAAGAAATAACATGGAAAAGGACCATCATAACTGTTCTTACAAAGGCATTCATAAGCGACTTCTGCCTGATGACGGCAGCGCTCTATG
>JBAYNV010000067.1:0-10678 GCA_041678685.1 Clostridia bacterium | reverse complement strand
CAGACAGGCGGGAGCTGCCTGGTTTTCGGACCTACCAATGACGGTAACGGCGCGCTGGATTACCAGGGGACATTTGATATGGACGGAGGCACCATGATAGCTTTCGGAAGCACAGGAATGGCGCAGGGCTCATCAACAGGGTCACAGCAAGCTAATCTCTTCGTTTCTCTGAGCGGATCAGCAGGTTCGGTACTGAAAGTCACCGATGCTGAGGGTACGGTAATATGTGAGGAAACGGTTCCCAAAAATTACGGATGCGTATTCATATCAACACCGGCAATCAAATCCGGGACTACATATACATTCTATGTGGACGGGACAGGCATAGGATCAGTGGCAGCTCAATAAAAGAGGAAACGAACGTTAAAAGCAATTTAAATAGGCCCGGCTTGGAGTGTGATCAAGCCGGGTCTATTTTGTCCCAAGGTATGTTCCACAAGCGGGATATCAGCCAAGGAGATCATCATCGTCGGAAATCGGATAAAGTATATCCTGAGTCTGCCAATGGATAGTCATGCTGACTGTTTTTAATGGTCACATCAGGGCAGAATTTCATCTTTTATCCTATGGGATCGCAGTTTAAAGGATATCTTATTGTAATCCATATATAGCATGACAAATAGGATCATGCAGATAAACAACGATATCAAAGCATATGGATAAACATCAGTAAATGAACTGATAAAATTATTTCCTAATAGGAAGGGATTAAGAATTAGTTTTTCAAAAATATCCAACCCTATAAAGGCAAGGAATGAAGGAATGACTATGATAAATGTCGAAAAGGATGCTGTCATAATGAAGCTCTTAAGTTTAGTAGCCATAAATGCTATCAAAATGCCTGTAAGCATCAATCCAATTACTTTTAGCAGGAAGACAAGTACAATATATTCAAATACAGATATACTAATTGGTATCTGAGAAAAACTGTCAATGCTTGCTATAGGAGCATCCATACATGTAACCCCATAATTCTTAACTATTCTTGATATATACGGCACATATGCTGTAAACACGATTATCAGTGTCATAAGCAGTTTTATTCCGATCTTGTACCAATATGTCCTCTGCCTACCGTATTTTGTTACATTAATGATACTGTATGCATTTTCTCTGTATTCAATAACGAAAACATTAACCATGCATAATGTAGCCAGTATTGTGGTTATCATAGATAATAAAAGGTTATCCGGGTTATTTAATAAAAGTTTCTCATATCCTAATTCATATACAAATGATATCTTTTCCTTATTTGTATTATCTTCATTATCAGCGCATAATGTCTGAAGTCGCACATCCTTCTCAATGAGTCCGTTAATTACCTTTATCTGATTGATGTATGTATTATTCGGATCAGAGGAACTGATCTGCTCTTCCTCTACTCTTGCCAGTTCCTTATTAAGGTAATCGGTCTTATCTGCGGAAATCGGTCCTTGCAGTATATCCATATAGTGTTCATAATATACGCCCTCAATGTCGGCAAATCTCATGTCAGAACCGCTTGATGAAAATATCTGAAGCACAAGCATGCAAAGCAGAATGACAAGTGCCGGATTCACAATGAACGACTTGTATAGCTCATACCTTAGAATACCGGTTTTTACTTTTACCTCATTCTTCTTTAGATTGCTGCTTATTCTGATCCTGCCTACTTCCGGCTTTATTTTCTGAACAGCAAAAATAATGATGCAGGCTAATGCGATAATGCCTGTACCGATTATAAGTGTCGTATGGAAAATATCACTAAGATTTATCGGGATTTCCAGAACATTTATATTCAGATATCTGCTTATAATACAAGATGAATCAAGATAGTTGAAGATATTGATATATTTAAATATGCTAAAAGAAGAAACAGGATCAATAGTCATGTTTAGTACTATACTTAATCCGAAAAATATCAATATCCCAATATACCCATATAGTGCTTTACTGCACAATACAAATATAAGCAGCATCAACAATCCTGAAAGAGCCATTGTTAACACGTTATATGCATTGAAAATCAAAATGTATTGAAGAACAGAAATTTCATATGTAGAGGTTATGAAGCCCGTCAGGGACTGTATAGGGGCGGATAAATTTCCAAGGCCGTATATTTGAGATGAAATGAAAAGAGAAGAAAAATTCAAAAGCGTTCCTGTAATGCTTACCAATAAAAAAAGCGTTATCACTTTTGCCGTCATCAGGTGAGCATGGCCATATTTCATTGTCTTTATAAGCTCAATAGTGTTATTTTCTTTATCTTTCACGAAAATCTGTATGCATATGAACATGACCATGAATATTGATAATACCAGAGTGATTCTGTTTGATGTCGCACAGTTGATCCCTTCAGAACTGTTATACTCCACTTCACCGACGCTGAGTGAGGAAAAATCCGCCAATGTCTTTTGATTACTTAACTTTACATATTTATCCGTTTGGAAAAAAGAGGTGCCAGATATTTCCCGAGCTTTATATATTATATTTTCCACATAATCGCTGTATCCATATGTGTTCTGCACTTCCTTCAGCTTTGCACTTAATAGCTCTATTTCTGTATATGCATCATGTGTATAAATTGAATATTTGATAGGATTAATGTTTCTTAATATGTATTCTATATCATAATCCGGATATTTCTTCTTTATTGATTGTATATTCATTTTATAAATCAAGGAATCAGGCATATCTATATATGCATACATGCCAGCCAGAATACTGCAAATATCAATTCTTTCCGTCAGATATTCTATTGCCATTTTGTCAGTCATGACCATTAGGTCATTATCTATCTTCCTGATTACTGATATATTATCACCATATTCGAAGTCGGATACTTCATTAACGTATATTCCGGCTACGTTTATGATGATTACTATTATCAAAAGAACAAGTATGGTTTTATCAGTAAAACCTTTTTTTAGCTCATATGACAGTATTCTCAAATCATACTACCTTCTTTTCTCTCTCCTCGTCAAATACAAAGAGATAAACATCCTCTACTGATGCGCGTAATGTAACATTTTCATAGTCTTTCAAACACTCTTTATTTTGATTATCCTTAAGAAGAACCCTTATCGCCAGTCTATCTATCCCTTTCTGGATATTGCACACTTCGAATTTTTCAGATATCTCATCTATCATACTTATGTCTGAATATATTTCATATACTTTATTTTCAATCATCCTACATAAGATATCAGGTGCATCATGAAGGACTATACTGCCCTTTTTCAACAGGATTATTTCTTTTGCTATAAACTCAATATCGGAAACCACATGTGTTGCGATAATAATTATACGGTTTAATGCGAAACCTGATATAAGATTCCTTATTCTTATTCTTTCCTTAGGATCCAGCCCAGCTGTAGGTTCATCAAGAATAATAACCTTCGGATCTCCCAGAAGCGCCTGAGCAAGCATTATACGCTGTTTCATACCACCTGAGAATGAACCGATTTTACTATTCATGTTTTCATACAGATTTACACGTTTCAATAACATGGGGACTTGTGACTGGATATCTTCTTTTTGCATACCCTTGAGTGAGCCGATATAGGATAAAAACTGTTTTGAAGTAAATGAACTGTATGCCGCATTATGCTGAGGCATGTAACCTAAAATGGATCGGTAATCTTTTCCCATCTGTTTTATATCCTTGCCATTAAAGAATATATGTCCGGAATCAGCATCCATGTTATCAGTTATTATCCTCATAAGAGTTGTCTTGCCTGCTCCGTTCGGGCCTAATAATCCGTATACACCATCTGTCATTGTAATGGAAAAATTATTAAGCGCTTTTACATCCTTATAGCTTTTACATACATTCTGTATAATCAGTTCCATATAGTGCCTCATTTTCCTCTTTACTTAGCTGGTTTGATATCAATGAAATCCATGGATCTATTAATGAAATCATTTACCTTCATATATCTATATACTATCTTGCCTTTTTCAGTATATTTAAGCAGAATATGTTCGTCATCCACTGTGGTAAATACTACAGCATATACCCCGGAATATGAAAAATCAGTCTTTGTAATGCTTTCATCGTTCATGTCAAAGACATATGTACCTCTGTCTTCTGCAGGATTCACTCCATCGTAAAAGATAATATTGTAAAATATGTAGTCATCTATTACAGTGAAAATGTCATAGGATTCGTTCATGGTATTGTTATAAATATATAAGATATTCTCATTTCCTGTTTTCAAGCTTCTTTTACATAAAGCTATTTCGTCAATACCCTCTGTTGGACGCATATAATACATATTTTCCTTGTGATACTTGATATATGAATACCCATTTGTAGAAATAGTATCAATCAAAGAAAAATCCTTAAGTGAAAAAATCCTTATCTCATACATGCCATTTTGGGTATTCCTGAAAGTACAGTATAATCTGCTATTATAGACATATGGTTTCAGGCCACCTGTTATTTCATCCGGTTTGGAAAGATATGTTACCTCTAAAGTATCAAGATCCAATGCCGCAGCCTGCAAGGTTGATTCGGTATTTACATTTCCATCTGTATTACTTATTATTTTTATGCTGTTGATCAACCCGAATACATAGTTATCAAAGACATATGTATCTGTCACCCTGAAATCATAATTTATTTCTCCTAAGTATACTCTGTTTTCGCCATTTAAATCTTCTTTGTATAATTTTGTGGTTACCAGACCTTTTTCAACATTAATGGAACCCTCAGTAGCGAAATACAGTTTACCGTTAGCTATGAATGCACAATTTATCTGATATTGATCATGGGATACGGCCGGGCAGTCAGGATCCGGGTTGGTATCCTTATCATATATCTCATGCATGCATTGCAGACGCGTACATAATATGGTTTGCTTCCCTGTGTCATAATCATAATATGTCATTACCCCTTTATCGGACACAACAATGCCTTCCTTGCTAATTGCATTGGATGAATCAATTAGTAATGTATCCATTGAATTATCAGTCTTATTATCTTCACATGCTGACAGTAACAAGCACAGGATCAATATTGCAAACACTATTTTAAGCGAACCGCTTTTCATAACTTATCTCCTAGTTCTCATAGATCATATATCAAGACACTAAAAATTAATGAAGTCATTTGGTTTTTAGATAAGATAAACTGCTCATATATTCTTTTAACTGATTATTTATCTCATTAATAAACTCCATATAACCAAGCCTGTTTAATTCAGCCATAATCTCGTCAAGCTTTATTGAAAAATCATTTGGATGGGTGACCCATAATTTATCTGCCTGTAAAATCAATTCATTAAATCTGGTGATATCATACCGCATGTTTTCAATATCAGGATTGAATCTTTGGTATGCGGGAGGCTTTAATCTGCTTACTACCTCAAGTTTTTCACTAACTGAATAATCATCAGCTCTGCATGGTTCAACAATAAGCATATAACTGGGAGCAGTATTATTCTCAAATCTGGAATTTTCCATTTCTATGATACCATTACTTACAGTATAATCTTTTCCCTTGATTCCATACCGTATTAGGTTCGACAGATATTGATCAGTGAATACCCTGCATAAAAGGTCGTATGCCATATCCTTATTCTCGCTCCATGACGATATAGATATCATATTGCTGAAATTGTCATTAAACACCCAATCATTTAGATTAATGCTTACGGTATCAACCTTATTTGTGTAGGATAGCAACTCATAATCCAGCTTCATAAACCAGTTGCCTGAGTTGATAACGGCTCTCGATGTGTCGTCATAATAGTCTTCAGTAAAATACTTGCCTGAAAAGTAACCCTTTGAGTTCCATGATGCCATGGATCCCATAAACTCAATATATTTTTCATCTGCATATTTATTTAATGCATAAGCATTACTGTCATTGTCATACTTATAGCTGATATTATTGTCATCCGTATGTATATCCGCAAATAAATCATACGTATCTTCATTTGTATTATTGATTATCAATATAAATTGATTACTCTCTATCGCTTCTTTTTTTTGTATATATACATTAGCAAGAACGGTATTTATTTCCTCCAGCGTATCTACATCTTCCTTTTTTAGTCCCAATACCTGCATTACGGATTCATTAAACTTAATTTGCGAGCATTTTGCATATGAAGTGTCATTATATACTCCATAAATCCTGCCGTCTATCATGGTAAGGTTCCATACATATTCAGGCAAAGCATCATATAATCTTGTATCGCTGTCATTTGTAATATATTCTGTTATATCTGATACGAGGCCATCCTGCACAGCTCCTAAATCAGGATCCTCTGCGGCAACTACCCTCTGCCCGTAGGTGGGACTATCTTTTACCGGATCTTGATATCCGGTAGAAATGCCGGATGATATGATGTCAACCTGCTCATTGTTTTGTTTTAGCTGCCGTAACCATGGTTGGTAGTAAAGAAATAACTGACCTGGTGAAATAGTCACTTTGTCTGATATATCTTTCCTTACCTGATCGAAAACTGACATCTCACTTATAAATTTAACAACATAGTTACATCCCTGAGATATGAGATAGTTATTGTATTCTGCTACTATCTCGTTACTTATACCAGATGTATACTTCTCTATCTGGCTATACTGTGTACTCAACATACCCATATAGTAGTATAACATCTGGTAATAGTCGGAATAAGCCCATACAATCACTGTCTTGTCAGGCCAGGTAGCAGAGTAGTCGATATTCCCGCTACTATCATAATTTATCTTAAATTCTGGATTCTCTGATAATACAGGTGATGGTTCCTCCGAGGGCTCCAATGGATCGGAAGGCATGAAGCTCATTGTCGGATTTGGTGAATATGAATTATTACATGCCATCAGTAGTAATGCAATCAATATAATAATTGCAAACAGAGCAAAGGTCTTTTTTTTCATAATTGATCTCCTTAAGTTATCTATAATATGCCTTCATATATGAATTATGGGCCTACAGATAAATTTGTGCTGTCAATATATCCAACGCAATATGCTTCATGGTAAGTTGATGCGGAAACAATATAATATCCCGAATCAGGACTTAATCCTGTACTACCGTACTCCACATAATCAGTTACTATATGACTCTCTTTTGCATCAATGTCTTGTGTAATAGGATCTTTCTCAATTATGTAGAGATCAACCTGACAATATAGGGCATTTGTCGGATTGAATGGCTCTATTGTCGTAGAAGCTACTGCATAGTCATTATTAGCATAAACATACAGATCCGCATCCCACTCAGCAACAGTGGAAATATATCCATGATACGAATCTGTACCTCCGGCAAATACCATTGATGCTGTTAACAAAAAGCATACCAATAAAGCTACCGATAACATTTTTCTAAAGTTCTTCATTTCACAGCTCCTTTTATGTAATATTTTGTTAGGTTAATTCCTATTTAACTAATCCTTATTCATGCTAATACAAACGATAGTAAAACTAAAAAAATATTCGATGTGTGCTATATGTATTTGATGTGCTTATGGTAATAATATCACTAATATCTTATTTGTCAACCACATTTTAACAAATTATATGTCTTATCAAAAAACACAGAACAAAAAAGAAGACAATTTATATGAAACCGGCTTGCATGTATAAAAGGTTGGGTATATATTCATCTGCCATTGGTCAGGCTACAGTATCTTTGTTACATCCTCAATGGCTCTCTTTGGTACATTGAGCACACCATTCTCATCAAAGCAGTATTTAAGATTTCCGTCATCATGCATCGGTACGGCCATTGATGTCATTGCAGGATAACCCAGAGAGATTATGCTGTGCAGCACAAGTTTTTCCGTGTCTACATCGCATATCTCACATATCTTTTTCCTGTCTATTGCACCCATCCAGCAGGATGCGACTCCTTCATTCTGTGCGGTCAGTATAATGCTCATCCCTGCAGCTCCTGCAGCTATATCATCATTCTTGACCAGTTTCTGATCCACAAGTATCAATATGACAGCGGTTGGCGCCTCATCTATTGTAGGCGAGCAGCTTCCGTCAGGCAGATAACCTGCATATCTGGTATATGGGAAGATCTTTTTTAGCAAGTCCGGATCAGTAACGGCATAAAAGCGTAATGGCTGTATGTTCATTCCTGTCGGTGAAAGCCTCCCTGCATTAAGCATTTTAAGGATCAGAGGCTTAGGTACCGGTTTCTGTTGAAACTTCCTTATTGTCCTTCTTTTAAGTATCACATCATAGGTATCCATTGTTTTTCTCCTCTTCGTAAACTTATTGTACCACAACTGTTGAATCGATTGCGATATTCTGTTAACATTGAAATAAACAGAGGTTGAACATATGGAATATACAGGATCGAAGACCAGGGAGATATCCTTTCCGTTAGGCGGTATCGGGAGTGGTTGTATAGGATTATGCGGTAACGGAAGATTAAGCGACTTTGAAATATTCAACAGGCCTGATAAGGGAGTAAATAACGGCTATTCACATATTGCGGTAAAAGCTGAAACCTGCGACGGCAGGTTTTTGGATGCCAGGGTGTTGAACGGCGATATCCTGAAGGATCATTCAGGGCAGTATACGGGTAAATGGGGCGGTTACGGATTCGGTATAAACAGGGAGACCCTGTGCGGGCTGCCGCATTTTTCCATCTGGAGATTCAAAGGCGAATTCCCTATAGCTGAAGTCACTTTTAATGAAGACAGATTCCCTGGAACCGTCAAGCTTACGGCTTTTAATCCATTCATCCCTTTGAATGAGAACGATTCGTCCATTCCGGGAGCATTTTTCGAGGTGGAAATTGAAAACACAGGCGATTCGGATCTCATATATTCGATATGTTTCTCTGTAAGAAATCCATTCAGCATCAGTAAAAACACATATTCAGCTGATAAAGGCATCCACAGGATCTCGATGGTGAATTCCGGAGCAGAAAAGGACTCGGTAGAATATGGGGATCTGTGCCTTGCATGCACGGATGACGGTGATGTAAGCTATCAGGAATACTGGTACAGGGGAGGATGGCAGGATGAAATAGAGACATTCTGGCGTAATTTCACCGAAATCGGGCAGTTGCCTAAGAGAGATTACTCCGAACCGGGCAAACTGGATACATGCTCGGTCTGTATAAGAAAAGAAGCAAAAAAGGGAGAGAAAGTAAGAGCGGTATTTGTTCTTACATGGAACATCCCCAATAACTATAACTACTGGAAACCATATAGGAAAATGAATGCAGACGGCACAGAAGGTGACCATATATCATGGAAGAACTATTATGCCGTACTGTTTCCCGATTCTTCCGCGTCAGCGGAATACAGTATAAAAAACTGGAACAGGCTTAAAAGTGAGACTGAAGCTTTCAGAAGAAGCATGTTTGCATCTACTTTTCCCGAGTATGTAACGGATGCCGTGTCTTCAACTTTAGCGGTGCTTAAATCATCGTCGGTCTACAGACTGGAAGACGGGTCGTTATATGGTTTCGAAGGTACTGACGAGAGAGCGGGTTCCTGCGAAGGTACATGCACTCATGTCTGGAATTATGCATATGCATGCGCTTTCCTTTTTCCGAGACTGGAAAGGTCCTTACGTGATCTTGATTACAGATATAACCTGGAAGCAAGCGGCAGGATGCAGTTTAGAATGGTGCTACCTCCGGGAAGAAAGCCGTATGGCAGAAGAGCATGTGTAGACGGACAGATGGGCGGTATCATAAAGACATACCGTGAGTGGAAAATATCAGGGGACACGGAATGGCTCAAAAGCATATGGCCATCCGTAAAGAAATCACTGAGTTATGCGTGGTCACCTGAAAATGAAGACGCATGGGACAGAAACAAAGACGGCGTAATAGAAGGCAGACAGCATAATACTCTTGATATGGAGCTCTTCGGACCAAATCCGTGGCTTGAAGGCTATTATCTCGCAGCGCTCATGGCGGCAACGGAAATGGCCCTTGCGCTGGACGAAAGGGATCAGGCGTGGGAATATGAGAAACTGTATGAGAGCGGTCGCGGATGGTGTTTTGACAATATGTTCAACGGCGAATACTACGTGCAAAAGATAGATCTTTCCGATAAGTCCATACTGGAGAAATTTGACTGCGTTGATAAGTACTGGAATTATGAAACCAATGAAATGAGATATCAGATGGCGGACGGGTGTGATATAGACCAGCTGTGCGCACAGTGGCATTCGAACATATGCGGGCTCGGAGAGATATTAAATAAAAAACGTACCAGAAAAGCCTGTGCGGCAATGTATAAGTACAATTTCAAGAAGAGCATGAGGGATGTGAACAATACCTGGAGGGTATATGCAGTCAACGATGAAAGCGGAGCCATCATGTGCGATTTTCCCAAAGGAGTGAAAAAGCCGGTGATACCGTCGCCATATAACCAGGAGTGCATGCACGGTTTTGAATACCAGCTCGCAGGCCTCCTTATATCCGAAGGCTTTACAGATGAAGGAATGGAGATCGTGAAGTCCGTAAGAGACAGATATGACGGTGAAAAGAGGAATCCATGGAATGAAATAGAATGCGGAAGCAACTATGCGCGTTCAATGGCGGCATACGCTCTTGTTCCGATATTATCAGGTATGGTATTTGACATGCCCTGTGGAGTGATAGGGTTCGATCCGGTCATAAATAAGTCTGACTTTAGAAGTATATTCAGCCTGGGCAGCGCATGGGGAAATGTTGAGATCAAAGACAATATATTCACTCTTAATATAGAAAGTG
>JBAYNV010000066.1:0-10769 GCA_041678685.1 Clostridia bacterium | reverse complement strand
TTGCTTCGGAATTGTTCTCAGTCGTCAGCATTAAAGAGTAATAACCGTTTTTCTGTAAAGTGAACTTCCCTTCCAGCCTTATGAATGCTGAAAGGAGTGCCTTTTTGCAGCACTCACTGTCGGTCTCTATATTAGCTATTTCACCTTTTACATTGCTTGTATAAGACATTACCTTCTGCCGTATTCTTTTACGATCGCATCTTTCTCTATATCCCTGTGTTGAATAGTCACTCTGTGCTTATCTTTCATAAGGATCTCAGCCAGAGCATCTGTCATTACTACGGAACGGTGTCTGCCGCCTGTACATCCAAGTCCTATCACAAGAGAAGTCTTTCCTTCGTTAATATACAGAGGTATAAGATACTCTATCATTTCTGTGACCATTTTTAAAAAATCCTGTGAGGCTTTCTGACCAAGTACGAAATCTATGACAGGTTTGTCTTTTCCGGTCATTTCCTTCATGCTTTCTATATAAAACGGATTAGGTGTGAATCTAAGATCAAAAAGCATATCGCAGTCAACGGGATTGCCATATTTGACTCCGTATGAGACCAATGTGATTATGATGGCTTCCTGCAACGGGCCTCCAAGAACTATCTCGGCAAGCTCCTGCTTGAATTCTTTTGTGAGAAGCTGGCTTGTGTCTATTATGTGGTCTGCTCTTAAACTGATAGCATGGAACTGCTCTCTTTCCTGCTCGATCGCCTGTCTTGTATCAAGGAGTTCGCTTTCCATGGGATGATGCCTTCTTGTTTCCCTGTATCTCTTAAGGAGCATCGTTTCATTTGCGACAAGATAAATGAGTTTGTATTTGATCCCCTGTTTATCCAGTGTGTCCAGGGCATCAAGTATATTGCTCAGAGGTTCCGCTCCCCGGATATCCGCAACAAGGGCGACCTTATTTATATTCGGGTTCGAATTCGTTATTTCCACAAATTTCGGTATAAAAGAAGGAGGGATGTTATCGATACAGTAGAATCCGAGATCCTCCATAGTTTTGAGTGCATATGATTTGCCGGCTCCGCTCATTCCGGTGATAATATACAGTTCCATAATTTATTCTTCCCCGAAAATCTTCACTTCTGTTTCCAGAATAACTTTAAACTTATTATACACAGTTAACTTTACAAAGTCTATAACCTTAAGGATGTCATCGGATGTTGCATTCCCTTTGTTTATTATGAACCCGGCATGTTTTTCCGAAACGCATGCGCCGTTCACAGTATATCCTTTAAGCCCTGCATCCTGTATCAGTTTACCGGAAAAATATCCTTCTGGCCTCTTGAATACGCTTCCACAGGAAGGATATTCCAAAGGCTGATTTTCCTTTCTTTTTGATGCATATTCCGACATCCTCATCCTTATCTCTTCTTTTATTCCAGGCTTAAAAGAAAAAATAGCGCTCAGTACTATATCATCCGTTCCGGTAAAGCAGCTTCTTCTGTTGCCAAAACAAAGCTCTATGCTATTTTTCTTACGTATATTAAGATCCTCATCCAGATACGCTGCTGAAATGACTATGTCTTTCATTTCTGTTCCGTATGATCCCGCATTCATGGATATCGCTCCGCCAACTGATCCGGGTATGCCTGATATCGGTTCAGCGCCTGTAAGGCCGCTGTTCATGGCTGTATTTGCCAGTCTGGAAAGGCTTACTCCGGCTTCGCATGTGATCTGCGTCGTATTTACATTTATACCTTTGAGTCCTGTTGTGAGTATCACCGCTCCTCTTATACCTTTATCCCTTACAAGCACATTTGAACAGTTGCCAAAAACATATACAGGCACACTCTCCGTTTTTAATATCTTTAATATCTCCACAAGTTCAGACACGCTTTTAGGGGTGCATAGGATATCTGCATTTCCTCCGGTCCTGTAGCTGGTGTACCTGCTCATAGGCCTGTCATATTCCACGCATTCAAACTTCTTTAGAGTATTTAGCAAAATTCTTGTTTACCCTTTCATACATTTCCTTGGCTGCGTTATATCCCATTTTCTTCTGCCTGAAATTCATTGCAGCCACTTCTATAAGTATAGGGACATTACGCCCTGGCATTATCGGAAGCGTGATAGAAGGTATCTTGATGCCAAGATACTCCACAAGTTCTTCCTCTACTCCTATCCTGTCGTACCTCTTGGTTTCGTCCCATCTTTCCATATTTATGACCATATCTATACTGTCTATGTCTTTGACAGAACCGGCACCGAACAGTCCTTTTATATCCACTATGCCTATCCCGCGAAGCTCCATAAAATGCCTGATTATCTCCGGACTTGTGCCAAGCAGAGTTGTCTGGCTTACTTTTCTCAGTTCCACGACATCATCCGCTATCAGCCTGTGCCCTCTTTTTACAAGCTCCAGTGCAGTCTCGCTCTTTCCGACTCCGCTCACCCCTGTAATGAGTATGCCTACGCCATACAGTTCCAAAAGCTCGCCATGGATCGTCATCCTTTCGGCAAGTTCAAGATTCAGGTAACTTATGAGCATCGCAAGAAATACGGATGTCCTCTCATATGTCCTCAGTATCGGCACCTTGTATATCTGTGCAACTTCTATTATTTCTTCATATACGTCAAGAGAACTGGATATTATGATACACGGCATTTTGCCGAACATAAAAGCATCGAGCCTTTTCAGCCTCTCTTCTTTTGACATTGTTCCAAGGAAGTTCATTTCGGTCTTGCCGAACATCTGTACCCGTTCAGGAGAGAAGCCGTCAAGATATCCTGCAAGCTGAAGCCCCGGCCTGTACACTTCAACGATGTCTACAGCCTTCGTTTTGATATCATCCGGCAGATATATCTTTTCAAGATCAAATCTTTCTATGATCTTGGTTACAGGAATGCTCATCCTATTCGCCCCTTACATACGTGATCCCGTCTATTATCGTATCGGTCCCGCTTCTTGAATAAGTATAGACATATTCGATTTCATCAAATGTAAATGTGATATTGCCGCTTTTAATGACGTATGTTCCCGTAAGGGTCTCATCACCGTCAATGTAAGTAACTGTATCGCTTGAAAACTCAAAGGATTTGCCGCTTTCTTCATTTGTATACTTTCCGAACAGATATGTCTGACACCCCACAAGAGCAAACATCAGGGCGATTATCAATACTGCTGTTAAAGCTTTTTTCATTTTTACCTCCAAATCGTACCTCTTCATTATATCATGTATTGCTTTTGTTCTCTATCTGTTCATCATCCGCAGCGATCGCCTCAACATTCGGCGCATAAATGTCATGGAGCACCAGATTCCCTATTTTGCCTTTCGGGCTTCCTTTAAAGGACTTGAAATTTATGAAGCTTTCTACCTTTGGAGCACCTTCTTCGGAAGATATGATGACATTCTTTAAAAATACATTTTCCACACGGTCATATATCTGCATATATTCCGTACCTTTTGGCGTGTTTTTGTTCTCAAGTATCGACAGACCGTCTATGATCACATTTTTAATCACAGGTCTTGCATCCGCAGAGTAATTCAGATCGTTCCTGTGGAAAGGCAGTCCGAAAATGAATAACGGCCTGTCATCCGAAGCATCCTGATGATGTATGTTTTTGAATGTTATGCAGTCGAAGTTACCGCCTATGTCAAACAGCGCGGCCGTCCTGTAAGGATATACATGGTCGCACGGACGAAGGTCTATGTTTTCGAATGTTATGTGCCCGAAATTCCCGAATTCCTTATTCGGGAACCAGGGATCTATAAAGAAACCGTAGCTTCTGTATGTACCGCTCACATTCCTCACGGTGACACGGTCAAGACGTCCTTTGCCACGGGACAGCATGCGAACGGCCTGGTCTGCATAATCCAGTACCACTCCGTCTATCAGTACGTCTGTGATCGATGATACCAGGTCATGTTCATCCGGACCTAAAGCTATGAAGTCATCGCCCGATCTTCCCTTTATATTCTTAAGCGTCAGGAACTGCCCCGGGCCCCAGAAATGCAATCCGTCTTCGTTCTGACCATGCATATGATTAGGAAGCTCAATGTTTATATTCTCCATCGTGACATTTTTAAAATTGACGCACATCATGGTCCATGCACGCTGGTTCACGTATGTCAGATCACGGATAAGAAGATTCTCTATGCCGAAAAATTCCATTGCAACGACCAAACGGTTAGCACCCACATCATCGCTTACCCCTTTGATCCCGAAACGGAATTTCTCATCGGTCAGAGGGACATGATGCTCCTGCCCTTTATTGTTATGGTTATATGTCCCGCCGGTCAGAGTGACATTGCGTGTGAGCCTCTCCGTGTAGCTGCGTTCTTTGGAACCGATAAGCGAACGGTTTGATCCGTCCTTTAAAAAGAATCCGCAGTCTTTGCTCAGACATTCTATTGTGGTGTTAGATTTAAGGTCAAGGCCGGTTATAAGGGCGCAGCCGTCCATTATGAGATGTATCCCGTTATTGTCATCAGCCTGGTCCAGGATCGTCTGTAAAACCTCCGTCAGATCCGAACCGCCACCAGCTATTACATCGCTGTCCAGAACAGCTATCGTGCTTGCAAGAATAGTTTTAAATTTCATTTGATGTTCTCCTTTGATATGCTTTCATTTTAACAAAACTGTATCATATTACAACATCAACAGAAGAGATATTTGTGTTTTTATGCGTTATATTTGCATGATGCGGACAGATATAATAAACAGGGGCCAGATGAGTATCCGGTCCCAAGAGCTGTATAGATTCTTTTTCAATTGCCTGGTATGGATCTTATCAGGGCCTCAAACAGATCAGCAGACACATTGCCGCTTAAACAAAGCCGCATGTTGCCTACAATGATATCAAAATCCATCTGAGCTGCATAGGTCAGTTTTCCTTCTATGTATTCGCGGTCAATATCCTCAAGCCGTATATCGTTTTCTAAAGATATATCGTAATATTCACAATAACCGTCAAGAGTGGTGATACCATCCTCCGACTGATAACCAAATGTGTAATAATACAGGATCCCGTTTTTAAATCCCACTGTAAAAGATGCAGTTGGCATATCCATGAGACTCAAATCAGGGAGGCATGCATAAAAGATCCTCTTTGCAGCTTCTATATCGTTTTGTGCCGTGCTTATAGTATAGTCATCACCTTTCTGCATCGCAAAAGCGTCAAAGCTGATACCATGTTCCCACACCCAGTCTAAAAGCGCTCCGATATCATCATAAGTCGCGATCCCATTACACCAGATCCTTACCCAACCCATATCTTCACGATAGAAAGTTAGCGACATTTCTTTCTTACCGATATTGCCAAGACCGACGATCTCCACGCTGTCACGTATGGTAACAGTGACTTCATCTGAAATAACATTACCGTTCTCATCAAGAGGAATTGATATGCAGTCTGTATCTTCAATGATCTCCTCATCGGCTACAGTGATCCTGAACTGCTTGAAATCCGGCCATCCGTCATTAAGATCATATGCTCCCCAAAACAACTCCATTCTTAAAATATTACCGTTTTCATCATAATTAGCAATGGCAGAAAAATTCGTATAACTGTCATCCATCAGCGGAATAGCTCCATCCTGTTCAAGTACTTCCCTGAAATCAGAAAAACCTCTTGACTCCGCCCAATCCCTGTCAGTGTCCGCAAGTGACTGACCGACCGTCATCCCTGATGCCAGGACCGAAGTATTGTTCCTGAAATACATGTAGTAAGGACTTTCTGTCGGATCGTTTATCTGATGCGCTAAAACAATAACGATCACAGTGATGATGCACATGCATGCTGCAATCGCACCCCATTTTAACCATGCTGTCTTCTTTTTCTTTTTTTTGCCTTCATATACGGCTTCCTTAATATATCTTTCGTCCACATTCCCTAAACAACTAAGTAGTTTTACGCTTTTCATATTGTGACTCCTTCTTTCTCCAGATACTGCCTCAGACTTTTTCGGGTCCGAAACAAAGTCATTTTGACTTTACTTTCGCTGATACCATATCCATCTGCGATCTCTTTGACCGGACTTAGATACCAGTACCGCCTCATGAATACTTTACGCGTTTCTGACGGCATCACTGCGAGGAACCGGTCGATCGCATCGACTAATGCGTCTTCATCGGCAGCCTGCTCGACATTGTCTGAAGAAGACAGACATTCCTCCAGCTCAGACAGTACAAGAGCAGTCTGGCCAAGACCGCGCTTCTGCGCCGTATATTTCGCGTATAGGTTCAAAGAAAGGTTACGGGTGATCTTGCCGAGAAAAGCAGACAACATATCCGGTTTGTGGGGAGGTATGCAATTCCATGCCTTAAGGTATGTATCGTTGACGCATTCCTCAGCGTCTTCCTCACTGTGCAGTATATTGTATGCTATATAGTGACAGTACCTGCCATATTTGCCCGCTGTTTCCGTTATTGCCGATTCGGACCGTTTAAAATACAATTCCACGATCTGTCTGTCATCCATCCGTTTCCTCCTTTGCAGTGCCTTGATGCCATTCACCCTAATAGACCGGTTTAATATCATTTGGTCACAATAATTATCGAATTTTTCTTATTTTATCATAATAGCATTAGACAAATCAGGTACAAAGAAAAGACCTGTAATAACTACAGGTCTTTCCACTAAACTTCAGTTAAGCTATAAATCAGGCTTACCGATCAATTACATTCCGTATCCGCCGCCCATACCCGGGTTGCCTGCCGGCATAGCGGGTTCTTTTACAGGGATATCGCATACAAGTGATTCTGTTGTGAGTATCATAGCTGCAACGCTTGCAGCGTTCTGCAGAGCTACTCTTGTGACCTTTGCCGGATCAACTATTCCAACAGCTACCATGTCTTCGTACTTTTCAGAAACAACGTTGAATCCGACGCCCTTCTTGCTGACCATGACCTTGGACATGATAACGCTTCCCTCAAGTCCTGCATTGCTTGCGATCTGTCTGATAGGTTCCTCAAGAGCTCTTGCAACTATAGCTGCGCCAGTCTTCTCGTCGCCTGTTAAAGTACGTATTACAGCATTTACATTAGGTAATACATTAACAAATGCAACTCCGCCGCCTGCTACGATACCTTCTTCCACAGCCGCTCTTGTTGCTGCCAGAGCATCTTCGATCCTGAGCTTCTTTTCTTTCATTTCGATCTCTGTTGCTGCTCCGACCTGGATGACTGCAACACCGCCTGATAATTTGGCAAGTCTTTCCTGCAGCTTTTCCTTATCGAATTCGCTTGTTGTGTCAGCTACCTGTGATTTTATTGAAGCGATCCTGTTGGCGATCTTTTCAGGTGAACCTGCACCGTCAACTATGATCGTGTTTTCTTTCTGTACCTTTATCTGTCTTGCTTTTCCGAGCATATCCATCGTAGCTTCCTTAAGGTCAAGCCCTATCTCTTCAGATATGACCTGTCCGCCTGTAAGGGTCGCTATATCTTCGAGCATTGCTTTTCTTCTGTCGCCAAATCCCGGAGCTTTAACAGCCACGCATGTGAATGTTCCTCTTAATTTATTTACGACCAGTGTTGCAAGTGCTTCGCCTTCGACATCCTCAGCGATTATTACGAGCTTCTTGCCCTGCTGAACGATCTGTTCAAGCAAAGGAAGGATTTCCTGTATATTTGAGATCTTCTTGTCTGTAAGAAGTACATATGCATCATCGATGACAGCTTCCATCTTATCGGTATCTGTTACCATATATGCTGAAAGATATCCTCTGTCAAACTGCATGCCTTCAACGACTTCAAGATTCGTTCCCATCGTCTTTGACTCTTCAACGGTTATAACACCGTCTTTTCCGACTTTACCCATAGCCTGAGCAACAAGATTTCCGATTTCAGCATCATTTGCAGAAACTGAAGCAACTCTTTCGATGTCTTCATTTCCCTGGATCTTTCTGCTGTTGTCTTTGATCCCCTGTACTGCCGCTACAACCGCTTTTTCGATACCCTTTTTAAGTATCATCGGGTTAGCGCCTGCTGCGATGTTCTTGAGCCCTTCTCTTACTATGGCCTGTGCAAGCAATGTTGCCGTTGTTGTCCCGTCGCCTGCTACATCATTTGTTTTTGTTGCTACTTCTTTAACGAGCTGAGCTCCCATATTTTCAAATGGTTCCTCAAGTTCAATTTCTTTTGCGATTGTAACGCCGTCGTTTGTGATCAGCGGAGAACCGTATTTCTTATCAAGAACAACGTTTCTTCCTTTGGGTCCTAATGTGATCTTAACTGTATCAGCCAGTTTATTTACTCCGGCTTCCAAAGATTTTCTTGCTTCAATACCATACTGAATTTGTTTTGCCATGATCTTTTCTCCTTTGATTATTCCACTCTTGCTAATACGTCAGACTGTCTGAGGATGGTGAATTCCTTGCCGTCCATTTTGACTTCGGTCCCTGCATATTTGCTTATGAGTACTTTGTCGCCGACTTTCAGTTCCATCTCGATCTTGTTGCCTTCTACGTATCCGCCAGGACCTACAGCTATGACTTCCGCAACCTGCGGTTTTTCTTTAGCTGAACCTGGAAGAACGATACCGCTCTTTGTGGTCTCTTCTGATTCCAACATCTTGATTACTATTCTGTCGCATAATGGTTTTATTACCATAATCGCACCTCCGTTTATTATGTGTGTGTTAGCACTCTTAACCCTTGAGTGCTAAAGATATTGTAAGTTACATATCATTTGTGCGCAAACCGAGAAACGTGGCAGAATTGGCCTTTATACGCATATATCTCAGCATATCTCCGTCATTCTTGGTTTTGCTGGTTATTTCTCTTGTTTGTGTTATATATTGATCTTGTCCCTGTTTACTATCGCAGACTTTATAAATTCCGAGAATATAGGATGCGCTTTATTCGGACGGCTCTTGAATTCCGGGTGGAACTGTACGCCGATAAAGAAGTCATTCTTAGGTATCTCCACAGTTTCCACGATGATATCGTCAGGTGAAGTCCCGCTTATCTTCATTCCGGCTTTCTCGAGATCTTTTCTGTAATCGTTGTTGAACTCATAACGGTGTCTGTGGCGTTCAGTGATCTCATTTACTTTATATGCCCTCTTCATGATTGTGTCTTCTTTTATTACGCACGGATATGCTCCGAGCCTCATGGTACCGCCTTTTGCGATCGTCACATACTGATCGGCCATTAGATCTATGACCTTGTGCTCGCTTCTTTCATCGAACTCACTCGAGTTCGCATCTGTAAAACCTGCCACATTACGTGCCAGTTCCACTACTGCCACCTGCATTCCAAGACATATCCCGAAGTACGGAAGATCATTCTCTCTTGCATACCTGCATGCATTTATCTTTCCTTCGATACCTCTGATTCCAAAGCCTCCGGGAATGAGCATGCCGTTACAGTCACTGAAGATCTCTTTTGCGTTATCCTTCGTGACAGTCTCGCAATCCACCCATTTTATATTCATCCCTGTGCCGTTTTCCCATGCTGCATGGCGGAGCGCTTCAGCAACCGAAAGGTAGGCATCGTGAAGTGCAGTATATTTACCTACAAGCGCGATCGTTACCTCGCCTTTTGCATTTTTCATTCTTCTGATCATTGCCTTCCACTCTGTAAGATCAGGTTCGGTGGCTTTGATACCGAGTTCCCTGCATGCGATCTTGGAAAAGTTCTGCTTTTCCAGCATCAGAGGGACTTCATAAAGGTTATCCATATCGGCATTCTCAATGACGCAGTCTTCTTTCACATCACAGAACAGCGATATTTTTCTCTTAAGACTCTCTTCCAGATGGTCTTCGCATCGAAGCACTATTATATCCGGGGATATACCCATGGAATGCAGTTCTTTGACTGAGTGCTGTGTGGGCTTTGACTTGTATTCTCCTGAACTGTTAAGATAAGGGACAAGCGTCACGTGTACGAACAGACAGCTCTGCTTGCCTATTTCCAATGATATCTGACGTATAGCCTCCAGCATATATTGGCTTTCGATATCTCCTATCGTTCCGCCGACTTCGGTTATGACGACATCCGCATTGGTTTTCTTGCCTACGCGGTATATATAGCTCTTTATTTCGTTAGTTATATGAGGGATTATCTGAACGGTCTCGCCCAGATACTCACCTTTTCTTTCCTTATTCAATACATTCCAGAATACCTTACCGGATGTAAGATTTGAGTATTTGTTCAGGTCTTCGTCAATAAAGCGTTCATAATGTCCAAGGTCAAGATCAGTCTCCGCTCCGTCTTCTGTAACGAACACCTCTCCGTGCTGGAAAGGGCTCATAGTCCCGGGGTCGACATTGATATATGGATCTATTTTCTGAGCCGCCACCTTTAAGCCTCTTGCTTTTAAAAGTCTTCCAAGAGATGCTGCGGTTATTCCTTTTCCCAATCCGGAAACAACTCCGCCTGTTACAAATATGTATTTCGTTGTATTTTCCATGATCTAACCCCTTTTTGGCATGATATCCGGACACATTGCCTGCATGATCAAAAATCTCAGTGCTTATCATATCATTTCATGCATAAAAAATCCATTATTATTCACAAAAAATGTTAGAATAATATATTCCAGTATTGTACAGTATTAAAATTGCATATAAAAGACTTTACCTTTGGTTATTAAGTATCTGTATTACGCTGGTCATAACTTTACATCATTATACAAAAGAAATATTCAGATACACTTCCTGTACCTGATGTCTTCAATCCAGAATCATTTTTATCATCCGTTCAGGGTCTTCAAGGAACCTTCTTGTAAGCTGATAGTGATCCGTTTCCCTGTATCCGACCATTTCGACACTGATCTGTGAGCTGATATATCGCGGCATTGGGAAATGCCATCAGGATCGGTGA
>JBAYNV010000065.1:0-10769 GCA_041678685.1 Clostridia bacterium | reverse complement strand
GAATATGATGTCATAGTTGTAGGCGCAGGACATGCGGGATGTGAAGCCGCACTGGCTGCTGCAAGGATGGGTCTGAAAACAGCCATTTTTACTCTGAATCTTGACAGCGTTGCAAATATGCCATGCAATCCAAGCATAGGCGGTACCGCAAAAGGACATCTTGTAAGGGAGATCGATGCATTGGGCGGACAAATGGGAAAAAGCGCTGACGCTACGATGATACAGTCAAAAATGCTCAACAGATCAGGCGGACCGGCCGTATATTCATTAAGAGCGCAGATAGACAGAAGAAATTACCAAAGACTGATGAAGCAGATATTGGAAAAGACGGGAAATCTTGAGTTACGCCAATATGAAATAGTGGATGTATTATTTGATAACAAAAAGGTCGTGGGAGTAAAAACAAATACCGGAGTGATATACGGGACAAAAGCAGTTATCATATGCACAGGCACATATCTTAAAGGCAGGATAGTAATAGGTGAAACATCGTACAGCGGAGGTCCTGACGGACTGTTCCCTGCAAATGAATTATCAGCAAATCTGATCGAAAAAGGCCTGAAACTGAGAAGGTTCAAAACCGGAACTCCCGCAAGGATAAACAGGAAAAGCATAGATTTTGATAAGACGACTCCTCAGTACGGGGACGAGCATATTGTGCCGTTTTCTTTTGAGACAAAAGAAATAAATATCGAACAGGAACCCTGCTATCTCACATACACAAATAAACAGACACACGATATCATCAGGGCCAATCTCATGAGGTCGCCCATGTTCAACGGGAATATAAAAGGAACAGGAGTAAGGTACTGCCCTTCGATAGAAGACAAAGTCGTTAGATTTGCGGACAAGGAGAGACATCAGATATTCATTGAACCGTTAGGGCGTGATACAAACGAAATGTATATACAGGGAATGTCCAGTTCCATGCCGGAAGATGTGCAGGAAGCCATGTACAGGACCGTTCCGGGGTTGGAACATGCTCAGTTTATGAGAAGCGCATATGCGATCGAATATGACTGTTTTGATCCTCTGCAGCTTTCATCTACGTTGGAATTCAGGGATTATCCGGGATTGTATTCCGCCGGACAGAGCAATGGGAGCAGCGGATATGAGGAAGCTGCGGCTCAGGGATTGGTTGCGGGTATTAATGCCGCCCTGAAGATCAAAGATCAGGAACCTATGATATTGGACAGAGCGACCGCTTATATAGGGGTGCTTATTGACGATCTTGTTACAAAAGGTACGAACGAGCCTTACAGGATGATGACAAGCAGGAGTGAATACAGGCTTATATTAAGACAGGACAACGCAGACGAAAGACTTACCAAAAAAGGCTACGATATAGGACTTATAAGCCGGGAAAGATATGACCTGTATCTTGAAAAGAAGAAGCATATTGAAGATGAAGTTGAAAGAGTCAGAAAGAAAGTGATATCACCGAAGATCGCAAATCCGTTTTTGGAAAAAAGGGATCAGCAGCCAGTCACAAGCGGAATAACTGAAGAAGCTCTATTGAAAAGAACGGGGATATCGTATTTTGACTTTCCTGAAATAGATGATAATATGCCGGATCTTACCAGTGACGAAAAAGAAGAAGTGGAAATAGTAATCAAATATGAGGGGTATATTAAAAAACAGCTTTTGCAGGTCGAGCAATTCCATAAACTTGAGAAGATCAGACTCCCGGGAGATATCGATTACAGGGATGTGAAGAGTTTAAAAAAAGAAGCACAGCAAAAACTGAATGACCAAAGACCTGTTTCTCTTGGCATGGCAGGCAGGATAACAGGCGTATCGCCTGCTGACATACAGGTACTGTACATATACCTTGAACAGCAAAGAAGAAAAAAGAAGGAGGAAAAAGAGAATAATGACAGACCTTCTTAAAAAAATATTCGGTGAACTGGGTATACAGGCAGACGATGAGGTCTTTTCTGCTTATAAGCGGTACTCGGAAATACTTGTGGAGTGGAATGAGAAATTCAATCTTACCGGTATAACGGAAGAAGATGACATAGTGATCAAGCATTTTGCAGACAGTATGCTTATATTCAATGATATAAAAAACACGCATTCCCTTATTGATATCGGAAGCGGTGCGGGTTTTCCGGGAATACCTCTGAAGATAGCCGGATATGACGGGAAGATAGTGTTATTGGAAGCTAACAACAAGAAAAAGACTTTCCTGGAATACGTTATAAACGAATTGCATCTGAAAAACATTTATGCTATGCAGGGAAGAGCGGAAACGTTCGGAAGAAATAAATCATTCAGAGAAAATTTTGATGTAGCTACAGCAAGGGCTGTCGCACCGCTCAATATCCTTCTGGAGCTGTGTACCCCGTTTGTAAAGAGAAACGGCGTCTTCATAGCGATGAAAACAGACAGTGACGAAATAAAGACATCAGAAAATGCCATTACACAATTAAAACTGAAAGTGGAAAAGGTAAAGAACATAACGATACCTTATTCAGATATCACAAGATGCAATATGTATTTTACAAAGTCGGATTTTACTCCTGACAGATACCCAAGGGCTGACGGCATTCCAAAGAAGAAACCGTTATGATTTGATGCTCTATTTGTTATGAAGGGCATGTTTTTTACATAAAACAAGGAATTTCGGGATATTAAGCATACGTTTAAAACGTTTTGGCTGGCAGATAAGACGGTAAAACCATTCTAGTTTATGCTCAAGGAAAAATTTAGGGGCTCTTTTGGCAAAACCAGAAATTATATCTATTGTTCCTCCGACTCCTACAGCTAAGGCAACATCAAGTTTTTCCCTGTTATCATAAATAAACATCTCTCCCTTAGGCGCACCAAGACCTACAAGCAGAAGATCGCAATGGCTTTTATTAATATCACTTATTATTCCATCAATGTCACTATCCTTAAAGTAACCGTTTCTGATCCCTGCTACAGTGACCGAAGGATATTTTTCCGTTATATTCTTTTTTGCGGTTGTGACTGACTCTTCTGTTGCACCGAATAAATATACAGACAATTTCATGCCGGATGAAAGCATTTCCAAAGTGAATTCACATCCCGGGACTTTTTCCCGAAGAGGTGTATCAAGATAAGCAGCTGCTTTCAAAACGCCTTCCCCGTCAGGGATATTCATAAACGATGAATTCAATGCGGTAAGCAGTTTTTCATCTTTTAATGCCGCCATGCATATTTCCGCATTTGGAGTGAATACATATGAAAACCCTTTTTTGTTATTTACTGCAGAAAAAGCCTTGTTCAGTGCTTCTTCCATCGTTACATCATCTATTCTTATACCTAAAATATCCATAAACATCTCCAATAAAAAGAGTATAGAATGTGAACGCTTGATATGTCAATAAAAAAGGTTGATAATAACAGATGTAAATTATACAATAGCTCCTGCAATGTGAAAAGGACAGAAATGAAAAAAAAGAGTCGTATCAGTATTTCAGCTATATTGTTATTGTTATCCCTTCTAATGGTTTCTTGTACTGAAAGTGAGTATAACAATTCAGCTCAATATTCATCTTTAAACTCATATACACAGACAGGTGATTCTTCCGAATTAAAAAATAAAAGCTATAATTACGTTTCGTTAAGCGAACAAGGTGAATTTAAACTCATAAACAGCGAAATATACAACCTTGATTATGATACTGCATTACGCATTTCCTCCGGAAGCGCAGGTTCTGTCGTAAGGACCAGCATAATATCAAAAACAGCAGGTATAATAATTGAAGGCGAAAACGCCTCTTTGAATATAATAACATCCGAGATCGCTTCATCCGGTGAAACAGCAATACTGGTAACCGATAAAGCCATTATGACAGCTTCAGGGATCGAACTGGTGAATGTAAGTGAAACTGGAGCCGGTATTACGGTCAGAGGCAGCACTGCCGTTATATTGAATAACTCGACGGTGAAAGTGTATGGTGCAGGGATAATAACAGATGCGATCATAAACGTAAATAATACAGATATCAACGCAGATAAGCTTGTCCTATATTCTGACAGCTCGGCTACTTTTTCAGATTCACATATCATTACAGAGAATGGGATCATGATACTTGGTGAAGAAGATGATACGGAAGGCGATGCGAAATTGGAGATAGAGAAGTCTAATATAGATACTTCTTACGGAACGAGCATAACAGTAATAAATACCGATGCAACTGTAAACATATACGATTCAGTCATAACACAGAATGCCGGATGCATTATCTCCGTTACAAACGCAGATGCCACCGTAACAGTCAGAGAAACAGATATTACTGGAGATCTTCTGGTACATAATAATGGCAGAATGAACATACTGCTGAAAGACAGATCAAATTTCAACGGTAGTATTCCAAATACGACAGATGAATATACGGTGATAATGCAGATCGAGAAAGGATGTACCTGGAACGTTACCTCTGACAGCTATATCAAAGGCCTTATCGCAGAAAGCGAGATACTCTCAGGCATTATTTCGAACGGATACACCATATATTATGATGACACATGTACTTTAAATACATGGCTTGACCATCAGACAATAGTTCTGCCAGGAGGCGGGAAGCTTATAGCTGCAAAAACAGGAGAAAATTAGATTTAAAGAGATAATATTTTTTTTGCATTATCCATCATCTGATCGGTATATCTTCCCATATTTTTAAGACTCATCCCCAAGCACCTGTATGCAATGGATGTGTTATATATATGCGAATCGCTTCCGATGAATTGGATATAGCCTTTTTTTATATATTCAATAATGGTATGTCTTGACGCAAGGTTATATAACGAATATGCGTTTATCTGCGCAATAACACCCAGATCAAACAATTTCATGGCTTCTTTTTTTGGATAACGTTCTATATGAGCGATTATTACGTTCAATTCGCATACGGATTGTATTTTTAATACTGCGTCAAGGATCGTGTTATCCCACGTTCTTCTGGGCATTTCCAGCAATATGCAGTCTGTTCCTGAAATCGCAAGTTTTTTAAGCCCATGGAGAGCATACAGGTTGGCAGTCAGTCTTACCTCAGCGCCTAAAACGATTTTAACACCGGTAACATTGATCTTACACAGATCAGCATATGCTTTATCCCTTCGCGCAAGAAACATGTTTATGCTGTCATTAAAAGCATAAAAATGCGGTGTTGCCACAATTGTTTCAATACCGTTTTTCTTGGCTGCGTTCAGTTGTTTTAATGAATCCTCTATACCTGCACTGCCGTGATCGGCTTTAGGCAGGATGTGGGAGTGTAAATCAATTTTCATCAAGTTCAACAGGAGAGACAGGTTTCACAGGCTTCTTGTCATAACCCCCGTATCTTTCATATTTACTGTATTTATTACCGTATTTCCCATATTTATATGACTTATTCTGTGACAGAGTTTCAATGTCATAATCAGTGAATATTACTCCAAGGATCTTGCCGTTTACATTGTCAAATGCTGACATTGCCTCCTTGACCATGTTCGAATGCGAGAAATTCTGCCTTACTGCGAATACTGTTCCTGTAACTTTATTTGATAAAGCTACCGCATCGGTCACTATAAGGACAGGAGGTGTATCTATAAAGATGTAATCCAGGGTTTCTCTCAATTCGGATAACAGAAGAGACATTCTTTCTGAGGTAAGTAATTCAGAAGGATTTGGTGGTATGGTTCCGCTTGGCAGGACATGCAGATTCTTATGCTTCGTAGGATATATGAAATTTTCTTTTACAAGTCCGCCTAATATATCGCTCAACCCAGGTGATGATTTTATCTTAAAGAATTTATTCAAAGTAGGTTTTCTCATGTCAGCATCAATTACCAGCGTCCTGAAACCGGCATCAGCAAAAGACAAAGCGATGTTAGCGCAGGATGTGGATTTCCCTTCACCCATATGTGCGCTGGTGAAAGATATGACCGGACATTTTTCCTTGGCGGTGGTGAACATAAGATTAGTACGGGCAGCTTTGATCGCTTCCGCTACAGGGAAAGCGCTGTTATTAAAAAGGAGATACTCACGCTTTTGAAGATCTACCATACACATTGGCCTCCGTTTCTTCATCCTGATATAGTTTCAGATCCGGTATGTATCCTATAACAGGGACCTTGACTACACGTAAAAGATTATCTTCAGTACGGATCTTAGTATTGAACGTTTCAAATAATATTACAAAAGCAACTGCTGCTATCAAACCTAAAACTATGCCAATGGCCAGATTCTTTATTACGCTCGGTGATGATGGAGATGCAGGTACCGTAGCTCTGTCAAGTATTTCAACTGAACCGGCTTTTATGACCCGGAGTATTTCGTCCGGAGCAAAATCAACGAATGCATTTGCTATGACCATGGCATCATGAGGATCCGAACACTTTATAGTTATCTTCATGACTTCCGTGCTGTTCACAGATGCTCCAGTGAACATACTGCGTATTTCTTCAGCAGTATAATCCAGACCCGTCGCTTCAATCACCTTATTGACCACATTATTGCTTTGCATTATAACGGAATATGTTGCGATCAGTTTCTGTGATGTTGTTATATCCGATGAAGAAATAGATGTCTCCGAACGGTCGGAATCGTTAAATACATATAGTGTTGAAGATGCTTCATACTGTGGAGTGATAAAGAAGAAAGTTATGGTCAGTGCCATGCTTCCTGCAACAAGCACAAAACAGACGATAAGCCATATGTGCCTTCTTAAATAAGTAAATATCTGACGAATATCAAGTTCTTCCATTATGACCCTCGCTATCCCTGATGTGTTTATATTAAACGGATTTTCTATTCAGTACATTCAATAATAAAGGAAATATAATACAAAGTCAATGTTTTAAAAACCCGCAAAATCATATCAGAAACAAATACATAAAATATTTCATTCCATTATTATGATCCCATAAACTAAAATATTATTCTTCTGACATATGTCAGTCAGTTTTCTGATCTTGCTTATATATGAGTGTTTATACTTTTCGATCAGAATTATTCCTTTGCATGTAAGCAGGGTCTCTGCGATATCCGGTTCAGTGAAAACATTACTGAGGTGTCTGAAGTCATAACCGCATGATTTCTTCAGATTTGCATATATCTCCTTGCATTGCATCAGGTTTTCGCTTGAAACTATCCCGATAGGATCGGTCGTTTTACCGCATGTATAAATTATGGGTACGACCGAAGCATCTGATATCTTCCTGATATCTTTACCTGAAGCAAGCAGATTCAGTTTGGGAACTATCTGCTCCACCCCTATCAGTTTTACCCCAAGATAGTAATTGCATAAAATGATTATATACGAAATGAATATCCCCACTATAGATCCAAGCAGTATGTATTCAACAGTTTCTTTCGAAACAGCATCATATGCGATTTTAGCAAGTTCCGCTGTTGCCGTTGTTTTTTCTGTTTCTAAAGAAGAGAGCGATGACGACAGTGCAGTATACTGGGCATCGTATTGTTTCTTAAGAGCGGCAAGGGTGGGATTACTTCCGATCGTATTGCGGGTTGAAAGCAGTATCCGGGTGCTGGCACCGAAAGTTGCAGTCGTATCCTCGCATGCTTTATCAAAGCAATTCTGTGCAAGGATCGTGTATGTGTCCAGAAGTGATTCCGAAGGGGCCCAAACGGAAATCGTAAAGATCTTTGATCCCGTATCCGCAGTGAAATCAATAAACATATCAAGTACTTCCGTCTGTGTGTCTATATCCAACAGCTGCGCCTGATCATACAGGAGGCCCATATCATTTGTGGCTGCGGCATAAACGAGTATGTTTTTATCAAAATAATATGAAGCCGTATATCTGTACAGGTTATCAGTATCGATATTATGCAGCGAGGCATATATATAGTTTGCTTCCAGTTCCGATATCTGTGAATTTACTTTGTCCATTCTGCTTTTAGCGCTCGCTATCTGAGCTTCATATCCTGGTATCGACCCTTTGGCAAGGCGGTAATCCGAAAAGTCTGAATATATCTTGAACAATCCGGAAATAACAGCACAGCATAAAACAACGATTATTATTAATTTAATGTTCTTTTTAGAATATCTTAACAGTGTGACTAGATCCATATATTCCTCCACAACTAATGATAACGAAAATTAAAATCAAATACATTTTTTATTATACCATCATATACCGGCAAAACAATCAAAAATTATTATTAATATCAGGTCATGTGGCATAAAATGGTCTCATTCAGGATGCTGATGTAAATTACAATTGAAAAGAAGCGGCATGTAATATATAATCTTCTATACTGGTATTAAAGGAAATTGAATGAGTAATAAGAAAAAAAGTAAACCTACAGCTGAAAAAGAAGTAAAGGAAAATTTTCTTAAAAAAATTTTCACATCTGTTCATGATAAAAAGAAAATGTCATATTGCGAATTGATGACATGCGGTTTTCTGTATATTTTTCTGGCATCATTTGCCCTGATAATAAGCAATGAGGTATATGGAGATATTACGGAAACGAAACTTTATGCCCTTATAGCCATGTTCGGAGTCTGGGTGATACTGATGTTTTACGGGATCGTAGAAAAGGTAAGAGCTAAGACGCTGAACTCTCTGTATTTCAAAGACTCGGTCAAAAACCTGACAGTGACGGATATCGCACTGATATCATATACGCTGGTCGCATTCCTTTCATCTATATTATCGGAATACAAAACCACTTCATTTCTTGGCCTGGAAGGCCGGAATGAAGGTTTTCTCATGCAGCTCATGTACATATCCATGTTCTTCATGCTTTCAAAATTTTATGTAAATAAATATGAGCTCAAGATATTTGCGGCAGCAAGCATAATAGTCGCATTTATAGGGATACTTCAGATCAACGGATATTATGTAGGAAAGATAACATATAACATAACCGAATATGGGACAAGTTATTTAACGACTTTAGGAAATATCGACGTGGTCTCAACATACCTTGTTACCCCTATAATGCTTTTCACTGTTTTATACTGCCAGAGCAGTGAGAAAATATGGAGGCTTCTGTATTTTGCATCAGCAGGCATGTGCTTCTATTTTTCCATACTTATTGGGGTCGACAGCGGATATGTCGGCATGCTTGCCGGCTTAGGCATCATGTTCCCGTTTATTGCAAAAGACAGGATATCAGCAACCAGGATATTCCAGATGCTCGCAATGTTCCTGTCCATGATATATCTTGAGGATCAGATATCACAGATAGGTACAAGGAATTTCGTGCTTTTTGAAAACCCGTTTTCAAGCATTGTGTTTTTAGGGATACTGGCATGTCTGGCGATATCGGCTGTAATTTACTTTGTAGGCAAGCATATAACGGTAAGCAAAAAATGCATATGGCCGATAGCATATTTCCTGTGCGTATGCATGGCAGGGATCGTTCTGATCAAAAAAGTATTGGGAATGACGACCGAACCTACGGATTCATCAATTAAGATCGCGCTATATCAGTTAGGACAGATACTTAAAGGGAATCTGGTAGATGAGTACGGATCTAACAGGGTATATGCATGGAGAGTCATTTATTCGTTTTTCAAGGAAAAACCCATAATAGGCCACGGCCCGGATACTGTCATGGATCTTTGGATGAGGGAAGAATATGTATACAGTATGCAAAAATACAATACATATTTTGATAAAGCGCATAACGATTACCTTCAGGTACTGGTCACTACCGGTATACTGGGGCTGGTATCGTATCTTACCTTCCAGTTCTCACTGCTCATAAGATCATTTAAAAAATTCAATGATCCTTTGGTGATCGCACTGGTAACGGCAAGCATATGTTTCTGCGCGCAGGCATTCTTCAACATAGGAGTCCCGATAGTATCACCGTACGGATGGATCCTTTTTGGAATGCTTGCATCAGTTATAAGAAATAAAAAAGATACTGAAAAATAGATATGTTTGGATTTTTCAGTAAAGGAATAAAGGGGAAAAATGCACAAAATAATTAATGATAAAGGTTTACTGCTTAAAAAACTGCTACTCATTATTCTTGATATAGCATGTATAAACGCGGCTACCTTTTTTGCTCTTTTTGTAAGGTATGAGTTGAGTTATGAGAAGATAGACATACAATACCTCATGGCTGCATTGGAATATGCATGGATAGATACTTTATGCACCGTCATTATTTTCTGCTTTATGGGGCTGTACAGAGGTTTATGGAAATATGCTTCCATTAAAGAGCTTTTCAATATCATACTTGCAAGTCTGATGTCATATGGGGTCAAGCTGTTAGGAACGATACTGCTAAACCAGCAGCAGCCGAAAAGCACAACGATATTCGGATGCGTGATACTTATAATGTTAGTGTTCGTAACCAGATTCGGATACAGATTTGTAAGGTATATCGTCAGGGAGCAAAACAAAGATAAGGATATCAAAAAGATAATGGTCATAGGAGCCGGAGATGCCGGTAACATGATCATACGCGAGATGAGGACCAATCAGAAACTGCATGCCGATGTGGTATGTATCATAGATGATGACAAGCAGATAAAAGGGCTTTCGATACAGGGAGCAAAAATAGTCGGCGGACGTGATATGATAATCGAAAGCGTTAAGAAATACAATATAGATGAGATCATTATCGCCATACCGTCCGCTCCCGGACTGGAAAAAAAGAAAATATACGACATATGCAAAGAAACAAAATGTGTTTTAAAGACCATTCCCGGGATGTATCAGATCATAAATAATGAAGTAAAGCTTTCGGATCTTAAGGAAGTGCAAATTGAAGATATTCTGGGCAGGGATACAATAGATATAAATACCCAGGAAATAATGGGATATGTAAG
>JBAYNV010000064.1:0-10940 GCA_041678685.1 Clostridia bacterium | reverse complement strand
TATTATATTAGCCAGATCCTGATTGAACATAAGTATACTGTCAAGGTTGTCGGTAAGCCTCATCATAAGTGATTTTGTAGTGACTTTGCATTCGTTGATTATATTATTCCATTTGACACCTTTTTCGGATGCAAGGAAATCATCGACCGTGCCTTCGATTCTTGCATACTGTAAATCATCATTATTAGTTAAACGTCTGTAATACAGATCCAGGATATTTTTCCTATTGATCTCTGTCTCGCTGCTTATACCCAATATGTTCAGAACATCCTCATCTATTTTAACGAATTCATATCTGTCGAATACTGATGATCTGCCGTGATCTATTGATGATTCGCTTATAAAATGCAGGGTAGGTATTTTATCATCAGATGCAGTAATGCTTAAATATGACAGCTCTCCGTAAACGATGCATTTATCTCCAGCACCAAGGCATTCATTTAGATCACTACTGAAATTACTGCTATTTATCCTGATGTATTTGTACGGATAACTGTTTATAAGGAGAGGAGAGGAGTTTTTATCGATCTCTATTATTACTGTATATCCTATGAATGTCATATCTTTGATCGAATCACCTGTTCCATCTTGTAATACCCATGATCCGCCATATCCATACTCAACTGATACTACAGTTCCGACTATAACGGAATAATTGTATGGATAGTTGGTATATGTATAGTTATCATATATACCATACAGGGCGGAAGTTACAGTACTTATATCCTCACAATATACCATACATGGTCTTCTTATATCCACTGTATCAATATATCCTGATATATCTGCGGCGTCATATATACCTGTCAGTGTATCATACATATTTTTGTAATCTTCATCACTTACATATCCTGCGCCTCTAAAGGTATTTTCATTAAATACAGCTATCGTTGTAAAAAAGTCCTGTGCATTTTGTATACTTCTCTGTGCGGATATCCGGATGCTTAAACTTAAGAACATAAATACACTTACCAGAGAAAGCAATGTAATAATGAGAATATTAGTAAATGGCATCCTTATCAATTGTTTAATGTTTTGTTTTATGATCATTATTTACTCCTAATATAATTAATTAAAATTCACCATCGGTGTATAATCATATCTTGATTTACCTATTTAGCTTTTTATAACAATCTTACACTTTATTGAAAATAATCTATTCTTGTACCGCAATTTACACAATCACGATACCACCATTCCAAGCCTCCGGCTGTGTACCCGACAAATATGTATGGGCCGAATGAATGTGCATAAATCCCATCATAATACTCGAATCTCAAGTACGCACTGCATATACTACATTGATAATAATCAACGTGATAACGTGTACATTGTTCATCATCATAATAAACATATTCTAGAGCATCGTATTTAAAATCGAAATCATGATTGCACGCGTCTGCGTATGCAGTTATAGTAAGACTGCATATGACTACAATAATAAGGATGACCGATATAATTCGCTTTTTCATTGTAACATTTCCTCCTTTCTGTGCATATTATAGTTGTAAGATTTTTTTGAATCGGGATATAAAATATAATCATCGATGGCTTATATTATTCACTTCCTATTTTGTTTATCGGATTCCGCTAAAATGCCTGGACACTTGACACACTTGGTACTCGATATGAAAAAGGCTGCTAAGACAACAAATATACATATCAGACTAAATTGTATGACAGTGATTTTTATTATTATCTTCGGTGATCCTTCAAGTTTAGAAAAATTTACTGCAATTACATTATGATCACTTGATGATAATGTGTTAGTCCTTAAGCTGCTGTATTCAAGATCATGGCTTGCATCTTCAGCTTCCTCATATGCACTATTAATCACCTTGCCATATAGCAAACATCCGCTTATCCCGCTTATAAGTGAAGATATAAGCACCAGAAAGATGGCTGATATGATCATGTATGCTAAGATCTGTGATCTTTTTGCTCCAAGTAGGATCATTAATCTTACAGAGTTTTTATGCCTTGATATCAATAGTATCAAATATACAGCTATGATAACCACCCATATTAGAATAGATATAATGACAAGGATCAATGAATTTCTCCCCAATGTTTCCAATACCGTTCCAATATTCTGGTAACCTTGATCATAGTAATAAAAGTAACCTCCTAGTCCCAACGCAGCCATTTCCATTTCAAAATCCCTGATTCTTCCGGGCTTTATAATGTATGAACGCGAATTCGGAGTACTTATATAGGTTTTCATTATTATTTCATATGATCCTGTCTCTTTATCTATCTGTATTTCTGTATATTCAGGGAGCATTACATCATACTGTATGGTCATTGAGTTACTTGGTACGAAGACAATATTCGGACCGATATTATATTCACTATTAACCGATATGTTCTTTGCTGTATAGATACCTATTACTTTGTATTCGGCATCACCAAAAAAATCGTTTTTTTCGTTATACTTTTCAGAAAACCAATATACATCGGTAGTACTGTTATAAAGTTTGTATCCATTAAACCAAAATCTAAGATCAATGATATCTCCGCACTCAAGTCCATTATATATAGCATATTTGCTGCTGATGATACATACTTTAGAACCTGTCTTATATTCATCTTCACTGAATACTCTTCCGTCTATCAAATATGCAAGATCCTGATTAAAAAGCAGTATACTATCAAGATCATCAGTTAAACTCACTTGTACTGAGTGCATCGTTACAGTCCATTCATTTAATATATTTGCCCATTTACTGTTATTTTCAGTTTCTAATAGATAATCAACGGTACTCTCAAGTCTTGCATACGGGAGATAACTGTAATCAATATACCCTAATATATACATATCTGTTATCTTGTACTTTCCTATTTTTGTTTCATCTGATAAAGCAAGCTTGGTAAGTGCGTTTGAGTTGATTTTTACCCATGAAAAATCATCATTCCCATAAATCATATAGCGTTCTTCCGTACCGTACAGATCCATAAGTTTAAACTCCGGATAGGTCATATTTCCTGAGTTAGTGCTCGGATAAAAAGCCTGGCCATACAGTACATATCTTTCTCCGACAACAATGGCATCTCGTAAATCACTCATAAATTGATCTGAGTAGATCCTCACATATTTATACGGGTAGTTATCATCCGCCATATATGATTCATTCGCAGCAATTTCCATTACTGCGACATATCCTATATATGATGCTTCCTCAATTACAGATCCGTCTTTTGATGTTATTACATAACTTCCCCTGTATTCATATTCAATGGATATGCAAGTACCAACAATGATCGAATAGATATATGGGTATTCTATGGCTGATCCGTCAGAATCCCTGGAAATAGTTGCTTTGCATCCGCTGCTGTAGGCCATACACCGTCTTCTTGTATCGATCGCTTCGACGTAATCTGATGCATCTGCCGCCTTATATAATGCTTCTAATATGCTATAAGTTGATTTTTCCACGCCTCTTTCTCTTGCCACATCACTTTGGATGAATTCACTTTCATTCAGTACTGCTACTGTTGTGAATGCATCTCTGGCTTCATTTATGCTTCTCTGTGCAGTTATCCAGATGCTTAAACTCAGGAACATAAATATGCCGGATAAGGAAAGCAGTAGTATCATGAGGATATTTGCAAAAGGAGTTCTCATATTCTGTTTTAGGCAGTTTTTTATCATCATTTCATTTCCTCATTTGCATAAAATTAAGAAGTCTTATGTTTTAACATAAAATCGCCTTTGTTATCTGTCTATACTTTTAGTAATCACTTCGCCATTCAGATATTTAGTATGGTTTAATATTGATTACTCTGATCGTTTTTTAGTATTATCGGTACACTTATCGTATTCTTATCAGTCATCATGTTATATATTGTTACATTTACCGGTCTGTTACCCGTGTTTCCATTTGGATCAACAACATGAATGCTTACGTCGCCATATGCTTTATACCCTTTATATGTATCAGCATTTTGTTCATTTAACCCATTACTTTCATCAGTTTGTGATACTGATATGATATCCGCTCCGGTCACGGTATCAGAATTATCCTTCTTTGGGTCAGAGATCAATGCTATAAATGAAAATGCTACCGCTAAAACGCACACGGTCACTATCCAAAATCGAGGTCTTTTGTAAGTCAATACGTTTTTTATTCTGTATTTCACATTATACTCACCAAAGGATAAGGGGTTCAAAATACCGCTCTGTTTCATTGAGAGGGCAAGCAATGTGTTTGAATAACCGGCACGTATATCCTTGTCTGATCTGCTCATAACACTTTCATCACATGACATTTCCATGTCCCTTACCATCAGAAAATAGGCAAACCATATCACAGGATTGAACCAATGAATCACAAGAGCCGCATATGCAAACAATTTGATAATATGGTCAAACCGCTTAAGATGTGTCTGTTCATGTTTTATTATGTGATCTGTTTGATTATCAGACAGGTCGGCAGGGATAATGATCCTTGGCTTGATAAACCCTATAATAAAAGGGGTTTTTAAATTATCAGTAATATAAATGTTATCGTGTAACAGTTCAGCGGTTGATAGTTTCATTTTAAGCGTGAAATATTCGATGACTGCGTATATAGCCAATACGGCTACGCCTATTAACCATATTATTGAAATGATGTCAATAATGCCATGCGTGGAGTTTATAACTCCCGGATCCAATGAATATACAATGCTCTGTGATGTATCGTTGTTAGAGGGTATAATGCTAAGTGGACTCTTAAATGTAATTGGACATAATAATCTAAAAAATACAATGAACCATAAGGCATATGAAAATAACTTTAGTGTTCTTTTTAATAATGACCTGAGTAATATTACGGCTAAAACCACAAAAGCCGCAGTTATACTCATTTTCATAACAGTCATAAATATACCACTCATTCCATAGCCTCTTCTACCATCTTCTTTATTTCATCAACTTCCTTTTCAGTGATCTTCTTGCCCTGAAGAAATGCCGCTAAAAAAGATGGTAGTGAATTACCAAAAGATTTTTCCAATAACGCCTCGCTCTCCATCTTTTGCACTTGCTCACGCTTGATAAGCGAAGTTACCATAGTGGTTTCGTTTTTTACAATGTTACGTTCAGATAATTTTCTAAGCATCGTATAAGTTGTAGATTTTTTCCAACCTAGTTTTTCCAGACATTCTTTTGCTAGTTCGGTAGAATTTATTGGTTCAAGTTCCCAAATGATATTCAGAAATTTTGACTCTGCATTGAATAGTTTAAATTCTTCCACAAATAACCTCCGGATATATGCCACTTATTTGATTTATATTTGAAGTTTATCAGAGTAGACCTGCTTTGTCAATATATGGTTTAATAATTGTAAATATTTTTAATCACATATATCTTTCTGATAGATGCAATTTATATTATCTACCTATACTATGGATATTGACTATAGATACAAGCAAATATTATTTATATCTGATTTGTATAAATTCTCTGAGATAAATGCCTATAAAATGAGATCACGATCCTGGTACTCTCACCTATTCGTCTGGAGGTATTCTGTAAACGAACTATATCCGATCCATTGTTTCTTGTTTAGCATTTCATTCCAAAGTACATTTCCCTGTTGTTCGGTTATGAAATTACGGTTCATTGCTTCTTTCATTATGTCACCGGTCGTCACATGTGATATTTTTAATTCATGCACATATAAAGATATATCTTTTAAATTATTACTCGCAACAATACCGTTATTACATTTAGCCAACGCTAATGCAGCCGCTTCACCTCTTCCAATATATGCATGACCTCTCTTTGGGCTGCGTGTGAATTCTGAGTACCATGCATGCTCATTCGTACCGTATAAGATCTCAATGATTTTCACATCACCTTTGTTTATCAGTATATCAATTTTCGCACGAAAATGGGGTACTCCTCCGAGTTCATCATAGACTTGCTTTGGAATGATGACTCTGTGCGAATACAGTTGTAACAAAAGATTTTCACGCTTTACCCAAAGGAATGATGATATGCAGTCTGTGTCAAAATATAGAAAAGGATCAATCGTCAATCAGATCGCCCTCCTCATCTCCATACACAATATCTGAGCGAAATCCGTCAAGTAACAGCTCAATATACTTCCCTCTGGATATTTTTTCTCTTTTAAAAAGTTCCTCAGCTATTTGTATATATTGCCCATATACTTTTCGCTCAGCTTTATCTGTGGAAATGGGTCTGTAAAGAGTATCATCATATCCAAGATTTCGGGCTGTGGAAATAATACCATCTTTAAGCATTGAATTTTCCGCAGGTGTGATCAACCCATCGTTTGTTAAGCGCCATAACATTGCTTGATGGCTGAGACCGAATCGCTGCTCAAGTATGACCAAATCCTCCCGGTTTATGGTAGTTTTCATTTTTAGTATTTCTTCGATTTTATCTTCATACGACCCCACAGGCATCAAAAGGTATGATGCAAACCGATCAGCATCTTGTTCAACTCTGTTATCATTTTTAGCAGAAAGCTTAACTGAACAAATAGTCGTTCCGTCCTCTCCACCATATTTCCAATGGTACAGTTCATGAGAAAGCGAAAACCTTTGCCGTCCTTTTGACATTTCTGAGTTGATAGCTATTACACAACTATCATCACATTTAATACACATACCGCTGATTCTCTTTCCTAATGGATAAAAGAATATTGAGAGCTTTGGAATCATAAGTGAGAGTGCATAAATATCAATTGGTGAATTGGCATCTTCACCGAACTCACGGCGCAATCTCGCTGCTCTGCTGGCAAGATCGATTTTTTCCATTTATCTGTTCTCCTTAAGCAACTTGTTCATAAAAGCACAATTAAGTGCAACTCTATTTACGGTACTTATCGCATCCATATCATCAGAACAAATATCACTGGCACGGAACGACACTTTGATTGGAGTGCTATTACCTACATCACTTTTATCGTAACTAACCAGATCACACCCAAACAAATCACCGAGCTTCTCCAATAGATCCACACTCATCATTCTTTCAGCAGATTCATATTTGGAAATCAGACTCTGGTCTATTCCTAGAAATTCAGAAATGTCTTGTTGTGTGTATTTGAATTCTTTACGTAAATTTTTTATCTTGTCTCCAAGGTAATTTTCTACTTCTTTCATATCACTCGCCTCCAGTTGATTATATTATAATCGCTAACTGTCATAATTTCAATACATACATGCATTGATTTTATGACATAAAGCCACTGGAATTTTACCTAGAGTTAATAATATGCTCATACTTCAAAAATAACAGGAGTTTTATGTCAGTATTGTTCGCATTGTATGCGCCGTTTATACAGCTAGTCAAGTCCCATATTACCCATAATCATAACCTGTAATGTAATAATACAATGCAAGCAGGTCACAGAATGAGTCAATGAGGTTTTTCACAACCGGCAAAAGTTCCATTCCATTATCAGCAATGTTTCTCCTTGCCACGTTGAATGGTTAACCAGTAGCGAATGTTTCAATTGTTCGCTTAAGCTTGCTTATATAATATAGTATTGATACAACGCGTAAATTTCAGGTTTATATGAACAATTGTGCTTTATCTATATTGTTTCCTTTTTCTCAAACCAGTAGCTCCTAAAACATTAGAATAACATCTGCAACAAGCAGATTGTACAATTGTGTTGAAGTTTCAGGTAGTTCCCGCTCCGTTTGTGCATATACTGTTAAAGAAGAGGATACTGCAGTAGATGATGTAAATGATGTGTCACTTCCCCATGCGGCTGTGTTCCAACTTGTAAAGGTATTTAAAGCCTGAGTGAGAACTATTGGCAACATTATTGTTTCTCTGGTGTTCATCTATGTTATGGCTGCTACTGCACTTCCTCTTACTATTTATTTATTATACCATCTCCAACAACCTTATTTTTCTATCGAATCAAGTGTAGCCTATATGGCAGATAGGTAATGATATATATGATGTAGTAACATTTTATGTGGAGTATTGCATCATGTGTTTTGACTGATGCATGATAGCATAAATGATTTAAATTGACCATGAGAAGGAAAATGCTTTTATCATCTTTCGAGGAGGATCTTCATAACATATGCATTCTATGGATAATATATCAATACACCTTATTGATCAATAGAAAGGCTCAACAATATCATGAAAACCAGACAGCAGCTTGTACAGCCAATTCCAGAAAAAGAATCTTGTAAGTTTTGAGTCGGATGCATCTTCGCTGAATGGAAAGATAACCGAATAGGCGGCATCGTATCTTTCCTTTATCCTCTTCTTTAAATCATCATCCACTTTATTCGCTTCCCATAAGGCAAGTATTTCCACATAATCCTCACCTTCCTTAGGATCATTGAATACTTCTCCCAAGGTTTTTTGTCCAAATTGGCGCAAAGTATCGTAAGGCCAGTGTGTAAAGTGTGAAAAAGCCAGATAGTTAAGAGCAGCCGGGATATGTCTTGACGTTACTTCTCCGTGTATGGATACTCCCTCCAGTCCCGATTCATATGCTCTTAAGCATGCCTCTTTGATCCTGCCGAGTATAAGGCTGTATCTTGTCGATTTGGTTTCCCATGGAGAATAGTCCCACTGACTGCCTTGGTGCACAAAACCTGTGCTTCTTTTAGACGGAGGGGTGATGCCTTTTTGCCATGAAGGGTTGTCATATATTTTTTCAGGCTTCTCGGTATCCAAAAAATCCATCAGTGAAATTTCTTTTTCCCGGACCATTCTGGTCAATGTCCATTGTGCTATGCCTTCATAGCTTAATCTGTTGAACATTTCCGGTCTGCTGGTTCCCATGTTTATATTGAAGCTTTCCGGCTTGTCCCGCTCATATTTCAATTTTTCAGGTATGAATCCGCAATAGGTAGCCCATGTAATCAAAAGATCATTGTTTTTTTCAACAATGCTTTTTGCTGTATCAAGAGCAGATTCATAGCACATTGCCTGATATCTGAAGAAATTAGGGTCGGATTTAGGCCAGTTTTCTTTATGTGACTGGCATTTATCGCAATAACAGGAAAAGAAATCTCCGTTTTCTATATTGCATCCTCCGATGTCAAACTCTTTAAACAGCCAGTTGATGCCTTCAGCGATCCATTCTTTAAATAACGGATGACTCGGACATACCGAATGGGTAGCTGCCTGGGCGTTGGGTTCTTTGGATGTTACAGCTCCTGCATCGGGGTTTTTACTTAAGAAGTTATTGATATTGTATTTGTGATCCCCCTGATGGTAGATGCCGCCGTAATGGGTTGTTCCTATACCTGGCATAATGGATACACCTTTTGATTTTGCATAGGATGCAACTCTTTTTGCGTATTCGATACCACCGTGTGAATCTCTCAAAAATCCCCAGACAACTATTCCTTTGATCCCAAGGCTCTGTGCCATATCGGTAAGGCGTTTATAGTCTTCAACATATGTTTCAGGTTTTTTCAAGTATTTATTCCAGCAGCCGAAATTTACCATTCCCGGATCATCCAATACCCAATTGGTACTTTGATCCCATGTCCAAAAGTATGAGTTCGGCAGTTTGGATGCAGGTCTTGTCAAATTGAATATCATATTGTCCCCCTGGTATTTCTCTCATTTTTATATATCATATTTTTCTGATAGTTATTCTTGCTCATTACTACCTTTATTATACAAAGATAACAGTCATTTAAAAGATATTGAGGTGAGATTTTAAATATATATAACAAAGACTTATCCTAATGAGTGAATTTCATTTTAATGACCCTGATCTTCATAGTATATATTTAACGACCTGACAGTTATCAAGTGTAAAGCTATGCATTTCCTCAAATTTAAGGCTGTTTATCTGCCTGTTGATCATTCGCGATACAAAACCGTGACATACTAATAACACTGTCTTATCCGCATATTTCTCCCTGATCATGTTCATTCCACGTGCTATCCTGTTATCGAACTGTCGGATGGTTTCTCCATTTACAGGTGCATCATCCAGCTGCCTGGTACATTGCCTTGCCCACAACTCCGGGAATTTGGCTTTTACTTCTTCTCTTGTGAGACCTTCGAATACTCCGACATTGCGCTCTGCAAATTCGTCGATGATGATTATCGATGGTTTAGTATTGTATTTGTTTATGATCTCAGCCGTTTTCATTGCCCGTATCAATGGCGATGATATGATAACATCGAAATTTATATTCCCGAGAATTTTTGCTGTATTTTCCGCTTGTCTGATCCCATCTGAATTCAGTGGTACATCCGTACTGCCTGCATATCGTTCACACGAATTAAAGTCAGTTTCACCATGACGGATAATATATAGGTTCATTCAACTCCTTTATATAAATAGATCATACTTCAATGCATTCAATATAACATTGTTATCGATCAAAACATATGGAATATCTGCATATTCCTCTGTTAAAGTGTACTTTTCACGACTTGTCTCGGTCCGATCAAGATTATAGAAGGAAATGCTTTTATTGATGCTTATATTACTTTTCTCAAATGACGATCAATATATATGATTAAGTTTCCACCTGTGAACGATTTTGTTTTATCTGTTTTGTTTCCTTTTTCTTAAACCTGCAACCCCTATAAACATTAGAATAACACCTGCAAAAAGCAGATTGTAGAATTGTGTTGAGGTTTCAGGTAGTTGCCACCCGGTTTGTGCATATACTGTTACTGAAGCGGATACTGCAGTAGATGATGTAAAGGATGTGCCACTTCCATCTGCTGCTGTGTTCCAGCTAGCAAAGGTATATAAGGCCTGAGTGGGAGCTGCTGGCAGTGTTACTGTTTCTCCGGCATTGATCCCGGTTATGGCTGCTACTGCACTTCCACCCTGGCTATCAAAGGTTACTGTGTAGGTTGGGTTTATGGTCCACTGTGCATAGACGGTTATAGAAGCGGATACTGCAGTAGATGATGTAAAGGATGTGCCTGTTCCACCTGCAACTGTGTTCCAGCTGGAAAAAGCATAGCCAGTTTTGGT
>JBAYNV010000063.1:0-11073 GCA_041678685.1 Clostridia bacterium | reverse complement strand
CACCTTCTTAATGCCTTTGATCCTTATCATGACATCCCCATCGTTCGGATATTCGGTCTCTATCTTCGCATGTATACTGTCCATATTCATTTCGTTGCTTATATACTGATGTATGAACAGAGTATTTCCCTCTGTTGAGTATATATAGTTATTTATGGATGATATGAACCTGATCACATTAGGAGGGCAGCACGAACAGGAAAATACTTCCTTCCTCTGTGTGATGGGATTCCTTTCGATCAGTGTCGTGGATATATTCCTACTGTTGAGCCATGGCTGTATCTCAAGCGGATTTTCATAGAAGAAAGCCTTTCCGTCAAGGGATATACCCGATAAAAAACCGTTATATATTATACGTTCCACAGTATCGGCATATACGGAATCCTTATCAAGCAGTATCATCCTCTGCGCAAAATATGCCAAAGCGATGGCTGCACATGTTTCAGCATAACCTTTTCTGTTCGGAAGATCATAATCGACGGTAAATGCTTCTGAAAGGCAGGATGTCCCTACACCACCGGTTATATACATTTTTTTGTTTATGATGTCATTGAAAAGCGCTTTGCATGCATTAAAAAGCTGCACATCATTATATCTTACAGCGATGTCAGTCATAGCAGAATACAGATAACCTGCCCTAACGGCATGTCCCTGAGCTGTTTTCTGCTCCCTAAGCGGCAGATGATCCTGTATCTGCAGGTTGTTGTAGCTATCTGATGTCGGTATGTCCTCTACTGAACCCCGGGTGTCTATAAAATGCCTGCTAAGTTCCAGATATGTTTTATTGCCTGTTGCATCATACATCCTTACCAGCGCCAGTTCTATTTCCTCATGGCCGGGCGTCCTGAATGCAGCAGAACCTTCCTCCACAAATACCTTATGGATATATCCTGCATAATCTTCCATAAGATCAAGAAACTTCCTCTTGCCTGTAGCCTTATAATATGCGACTGCTGCTTCCATAAGATGTCCTGCACAATAAAGCTCGTGATCTCCTCTGTGTTTCCATCTTTCCGCCGGGACTCTCAGAAAGTGTGAATTATAGTATCCGTCAGAAGACCGGTTCTTCTCGATCAGATCAACGATATGGTCGATGAAGGTTTCCAGTTCCTCATTTCTTTCCTTTTCCAGTGTATATGCTACTCCTTCGATCCATTTTGCCACGTCGGAATCATAAAATATATGAGGTATCACCTTATTATCCTCTGAGTAATCGAAAGCTTGAAACCTTCCGGTATCTGAAAATCTGTCTTTTACCGCCTTTATAGTTATGTTTTTGTTTATATCCTGTCTGATACTCCAGAACCCTTCGGTTATGTCGACTTTATCCAATTCAATATGCTTCATATAAAGACCTCCGTGTATGATGCTTATATTATTCTACCATACTGACAATATCTGCGGATGCGTGAAGAGCAAATTAAAAAAGCATGCACCAGGCATGCTTTTAATTGACTATCTGTCTGATGTTACTCGATCATCATGAAGACATTGGCCTTGAGCGTGCATATTCCTTCGATAGGAGCACCTGTCGCTGATGTGATCTTCATATAATAATTACCGCTGCCTATTTCGACGAGATTGGTGATATCCGTTGTTTTACTCGTATAAATATACTGTGCACCGCTCCCGTAGTTAAGAAGGTCGCTTTCCCTGTATATGTATATTATGAGTGCATTCTTGCTGATTCCCGATCCGGTCGCTCTGAACATATATGACATGGTGTTTTTATTAACTGATGTTATCCTGAACCAGTCAACATCATTCTTGGCTGAGATAGTGAATTCAACTGTTTCATTAGCCTGCAAGATGGTCGCTTTTTCCCATATGTCATTGTTTTCGTTATTATCCGAAACGCCTAATGTGAACAGAAGCGTCGTTGTATCATATATGGCTTTGGCTCCTGTTATTTTTATATAATATTCCCCGGCTGAACTTACCTTGAACGTGACTTCCTCGTCATATACCGTGGATGTCATTATGGGTTTGGCATCGCCCCAGTATTCCAACAGTTCATTGCCGTCAAATATCTCCACTTTTGCAAATTTATTGAATACCGATGAAAGCTTATACTTTATGACCTGGTCTTCTGATACCGTAGTTACTTTGAACCAGTCGATATCATTTGTACCGGATATGGTGAATCCTGTGGATACTCCCTGCTCCAATTCAATAGCGTCGGTGAATTCATTGTTGCTTTCATTAGTATCAGGAGACAAAATAGAATATGTCAGCAGACATTCATCTTTTATTATTGTGTCGGAAGATATGCATATATAATACCACCCTGCTTCATCAAGCATATATGATATAGGATCGCCTTTGCATACTGATGTAAAAATTAAAACCTCATCACCTGTATAAATTGCTGCATTGACATAAGCATCTGTTTTTTCTATATTCGTATTGAAACGTATCGTCTGAAAATCCTTTCTGACATATATCTTAAAGTAGTCCGTATCATTCAGCGCAGGTAATGTAAATTCCGATGTGCTGTCATTTGTAATGTCCTTTGCATTCACAAAACTGTTGTTCGGTTCATTTTCATCAGGTCCTATGAGTGTATATTGTATACTGATATTGCTTAATATCACGTCATCATTGGTTGTGAATACCTTCAGGCAATACTCATCACTGTCCGATGCGTAATAATAACTTATACCTTTCCCTGTGCTCCTGTATACCGGTGCGGCATCGTTCCCGTATGCTAAAAGCTCTTCATATACGTACCACCATACGGCGATCTTGTCAGAAGATGAGGATGTGCTGCTTAATAACACCTGCAGTGTCTGATCATTCCCGGAGGTTCTGATCATGAACCAGTCTTCATCATCTGCCGATGACAGAGTGAAAGTATTTTTTACATTATTCTGAAGCACGGTTGCAGACGCGAAATCATCATTGTTTTCATTCTGGTCGCCGTTTACGACATTTACATTCAGGGTGAGATCGTTGCTGATAGAGCCTGCTGCCGGAGGTGTGATCTTTATATAGTAAGTATCCGCTTCATCCATTTTCACACTATTTGAATCATTGAAAGCATTTGAAGTATATAAGTGTAACGCCATTGCATTTTCGGTCTGGATAGCAAGATCGCTGTATCTGTAAATACTGACCATAGCTTTGCTGTTTGTTGCCGCGTTATTTTTTAATATATAGTTCAGCGACTGGTTGTCAGAAGATAAAACGATCTTGAACCAATCCACATCATTTGAAGCAGATATATTAAGGTCATAATCCTTTCCGCTTCTTATAGCTGTTGCTTCCTGCCATGTATCGTTATTTTCATATGCATCTCCTGATATAAGGGAGTAGCTGAATTTCATTGCCTTTCCGACTGCCAAACTGCCAAGGATGGATATCCTGACATAATAGGTACCTGTCTCTTCTATTTTATGCGTAGCGGTCTTATTAACGCTGTAATTTGTTGCTCTCCTGTCAGCACTGTTGCCATATGTGTTCAGGTCATTCGCATAATAAAGTGCAGTAGTGACTCCGGTAATGGAAGGATCATCGCAGCTGACCGAGAAAGCAATAGCTTTACCGAGGGTGGTCACATCGAACCTGAACCACAATTCCCTGTATGCATCATTGAAGGATATTGAATATGATCTGCCCGCCAGAATAGCGACCGCATTGTTCCACTCACCGGTCTTTATCTGCGTGGTTGCTCCGACAGCAGCTTCTACCTTGCTGTTATCTATGACCGATGTTTCTGTTATACGGGTCAATTTCTCTGAAACCATTCCGCTTACACATGATGTACATAAAGAAAGGATAAGTATAAGTGCTGTTATGCATGTAACGAATTTTTTCATATAGCCTCCGCTGGTTGTCCAATGATTATATTAAGATATAATATATATCAATAAATGTAAATGATAATGACATATTTATTAACATATTCCTACAAAATATTATAATTATCGTATATTATATGATACTTCTGTATTTCAAAAAACCCAATAATATGCTAACATAAGAAAAGATAAGGAGCATTTTATATGAGAACCGTTCTTATAACAGGTGCGTCAAGAGGGATAGGGAAAGAGGCTGCCAGTGAATTTCTGAAGGCAGGATACAATGTTGTTGCCAATTATAACGATACACTGATCAGTCCTGATGATTTTCCCGGTTTCGAGGATCATGTATTATGCGTTAAAGCTGACGTGAGTAAATATAGCGAAGTCGTCAGTATGTTCCTAGCTTCCAAAATGGAATTCGGAATGGTGGATGTAGTCATAAACAATGCTGCAGTCGCACGTGAAGGTCTCATAACTGAAATGTCTGAGGAAGCATGGGATCTTGTCATGAATATCAATCTGAAGGGCATTTTCAATGTATGCAGATGCGCTATCCCGGATATGTTATATATCAAAAAAGGCAGGATAATAAATATTTCCTCCATGTGGGGCCTTACAGGCGCTTCCTGCGAAGTCGCATATTCCGCTTCAAAAGCAGGTGTGATAGGTTTTACAAAAGCGTTGGCAAAGGAACTTGCCATATCCGGTATTTATGTTAACTGCATAGCTCCCGGTATCATAGATACCGATATGAATAAAAATTACAGTACTGAGATGCTTCTGGATATGATACCTGTGGGTAGAATGGGCGTACCTAAGGATATCACCGATATGATGCTTCTTCTGGCCAATGAAAACACTTCCTTTATAACCGGACAAGTATTTTCAGTCAATGGCGGCACAGTGATATGACGAAAATAAATGCATAGTTTAAATTCAGTTCATAATAAAGCAATATAATGATAATACTGATTGACTGGTTGTGGGAGATGACTTTATATGATGAATAAAATCAAGAATTTTTTTATGGGCAGATACGGTATGGATCAGTTGTATCGTTTTATTATGGTCATATATATCATATTACTGCTCATTTCGATGATCTCAGGCGATCAGGTTTATATGTACATAGCTTTTGCTTTGTTTATTTATCAGATGTTCAGAGCATTGTCTAAAAATTTCACCGCGAGAAGGAAGGAAAATGATTCTTTCCTGAAATTATGGAATCCCGTGAAATATAAGTTTGCTAATCTTAAAAAGAGATTCCGTGATAAGACCCACAGATACTTAAGGTGCCCGAAATGCAGAACAGAAATAAGGGTACCAAAGAATAAGGGGAAGATCCGCATAACCTGTCCCAAATGCAGTGAGCAGTTCATAAGAAACGTATAAAAGACGAATAAATGCCATACAGCTGTATGGCATTTCTGTTATTGTTGATATAAAATACCCGTATTAAATATGCTAAGGGGGGATAGTATGGAATGGTTAGAATTTTTTGAGTCGGTCAGAACTCCTTTTTTTGATAAGTTTTTCTTACTTGTCACTCAAATGGGTGAAGAATTATTCTTCACTGTAATAATACTTGCAGTCATATGGTGTATAAATAAAAAAACAGGCTACCAGATGTTCTTCATATTCACATTGGGTTCGCTGATAAACCAGGTCTTAAAACTCATATTCAAGATACCGAGGCCATGGGCAAAGGGTATTGAACCCGTTGAAGGTTCGGTGGATGCGGCTACCGGTTATTCGTTTCCGTCAGGTCATACCCAGCAGGCTGTAGGATTGTTCGGTTCAATAGCATATTTTGTGAAAAAGACATGGGCCTACATAGTAATGACATTACTTACTCTGCTTGTGGCATTTTCGAGAATGTACCTTGGCGTTCACACGCCTGAGGATGTTTTTGCTTCTCTTGGAATAGGGATCGTGATCCTGGTCCTCTGTTCGTTCCTTTTCAGGATAGTAGGAAAATATAAATACGGAGACGCATATATATATGCAGGTGCAAGCCTTCTGACAGCAATAGCCATTATAGTTCTGTCATTAAATAAGACCGGTTCGGAAGAATTCCAAAGCGGAGTGGAAAACGGATGGAAATTGCTCGGATGCACTATAGGTATAGCGATATCCATTTTTATTGATGTCAAATATACTCATTTCGAAATTTTGGCTAAATGGTGGCAGCAGATACTGAAATGTGTTGTGGGTTTAGGTATGGTCCTTGCGATAAAGGTGTTATTAAAACAACCTCTGCTGGATCTTTTTAACGGATCTCATGTAGCTGACGGTATCAGATATTTTCTACTGATCATTTTTGCCGGATGTCTGTATCCGATGCTGTTCAGATTCCTGAAAAAGAAAGCTTAGAACAGAAGATCCCTCTATTGTCGATTCATATAAAAAGCACATACCATCACGATATGTGCTTTATATTTCTGTCTTTAGTTTTTTAGGTCTTATTCTTCAACATATTCTTTTATGTACATATTTCCTGTGGCTGTTTTCATTATGACATCAGCTTCATCTTCTCCTGAAACCAGAACTGGGAATTCATTGGTGAATTTGCCGGTGGAAGATGAGTAATGTACTGTAAGACCTGTATCTTTTGCAGTATACAATGTGATGCTCCCGGTATCGCTCTTAAGATAGAGACTGACTACAGAAATGCTGTCGCTTACAGTTATACTGCCTGTGCTGCTTCTTACTTCTGCAGTCTTTATCTGTCCATCCAGGCTTATATCCCCTGTATCCGTCTGTGCCTCTACAGTGTTTGCGGTCATGTTTATGACTGTCAGCTGTCCTGTCGCTGAATCGCTTGTAAAATCAGTTGTTTCAACATTGTTTAACTTAAAATCACCTGTATCGCCGTCGACATTTACAGACGGGCATATAAGTTTGTCAGCTGTTATCCTTCCGGTATCACTCTGTAGATCTATTCTATATTCAGCCTTAAGATCATTAAGCTCTAAACTACCTGTATCGCTTTCTATATTAATGCTATCGGCAAAGAGGTCGTTCGCTGATATCCTTGCTGTGTCTGTATGCAGAATAATATTACCTCTAGCCCCTATACCCGACACTTCTATCTTACCGGTATCAGATACCAATTCCAGACTGTCCACGCTAAAACCGGCTGCCTGTATGCCTGCTGTACTGCAGTTGACCGATACTGTTTCCATTTCATATGCCATAACGCTGGGTATTCTGACTGTTAGTTTTTTAGGAGCCATTTTGGTAAGGGTATTATCTACAGTGAACTCTATTTTAAGAACTCCGTCTTTTTCACTGTATTTGAGCAGTTCGCCTGATTTAAGCTCTCTTTGGCAGCTTTCCACAAAAACCACTGTATCCCCGTCATATACCTCGATGGCTACATTACTGCTCTTCCAGTCGATATCAAGAGAACGTACGGTATCTTTTGCTTCATAACTTGCTCTGTCGACATAGTCTCCGGTAAGTGTCTCGATCCTGTAACCTATAATATTTATGTCAAAAATATTGTCCAGTATCTTTCCTGCGACAAACCAGAAAGCAAGTCCCACTATCACCAGTATTATCACGGCATAGCAGATGGTCCTTATTATTTTAGATGTGATCGCGTTCATGTTATTTACCTCTTTTCTTCCGGTCCGAACCAGATATTCAAAACGCATTCAATAGCTGCAGATATGAGGAAAATGATCCATGTAAGGTGCCATGCCATTGTTTTAAAGCTAATTATTATGTACAGCGCAACTGTTATGAACCATAGAAAACCGGATATCGATTTTCGTATATTCATCCTTCTTGCTATATCCTGCATCTTTTCATTTGGATTATGCATGTTGAAGCATTTCGGCTTTCTTGAATTGTTATAGATCGTAAGCCCTGTTGCCATTGCGTTGAGTACGAATGGTACTGATACAGCCAGAATAACTGAACTGTAAACAATGCCCATTACGAGCGGTACCGCGGCCAGAACATATATCATCGCGCATACTGCTTTCAATGCCGCATATCTATGCGATTCTTCATTGTCTGATACTATATTGCTTTCCTGAAGTTCCGCAAACAGCTCTCTGAGATCTCCTATGCTTTCTATGGCAATGTTATATGCTGCTTCTTCGCTTTTGCCGTCTTTAATAAGATCGCTGTACTTTTCCTTGAGATTCTGCAATATCTCTTCCTTTACTTCATAAGCTTTCACAGTTGTGGGTGCATCCTTGAACAGATTATCCACATAAGCTTTTAATTTATTATCCATTATCTACTACCCCCGTGTCGATCAGTTTTTCTATCATTTCCTTTGCATTTCTCCAATCCTTTAAAAGACCGATGTATGCCTCTTTTCCTTTTTGCGTTATTGAATAGTATCTCCTTCGTGCGGAAACATTTTCATTTCCCCAGTATGAGATGATGTATTCTGCCTCTTCCAGTCTTTTAAATGCAGTGTACAGCGTCGCTTCTTTGAATTCATATTTTCCGTCTGTCTTTGTGGAAATATTTTTGTTTATTTCATAACCATAACTGTCCTTCTTCATAAGATGAGCCAGTATTATGGTGTCTGTATTCCCTCTTATAAGATCCGATGCAATTATCAATTTAACTCCTCCTTCCGTAATGTATCTCAGTTTTATAGCTACATAATAAATGATAATACTTCGCCTGTCAAGGTATTTCATAATAAATGTTTCACTTTTTTATCTGTATACATGTCTTTACAGATTACTGCCATTTATATCCAATTAAAAACTGTGGTTCATTGACTTACCCTGTTAATAACTTATTTCGGAATTTATGGCATAAATAAGGGCATAATTTGTTTTGACAACCTCTTTTCCACAGACAGTGGGGTTTGCCTGTGGATAACTTTTGCAATAAAAAATGCCTTGTTTAAGGGCATTTATAATTACAGTATATTATTGCTGGAGACTTTTCCACATTTACTGTGGAGATCTATCACACATCATTTTGTGAGTTTTCGTCTGATAAAACATCCGTTTCTTCTGATTCATCCTGTGAAACATCCTCTTCTTCTATGGCCTCAGGATCTTCAAGGTCTTTGTCAGTCTTTGTTGCAGCGACCACACTGTTGCCTTCATCTATCCTCATCAGCGTGACTCCCTGCGTCGCCCTTGAAAGTATGCTTATCTGTGATACATCCATCCTTATGATATCACCCATCAGACTTATAAGGAGAATGTCATTACTGTCATCCGCTATCATCGATGACACGACACATCCTGTTCTGTCTGTTATCTTGTATGATATCACGCCTTTTCCGCAACGTCTCTGTATCGGATATTCGGATATGTAAGTCCTCTTGCCGAAACCATTCTTTGCTATCAGGAGCACTGTATCATCTTCTTTTACCAGTTCCATTCCTATAACAAGGTCATCATCTTCAAGCCTTATTCCTATGACGCCTTTTGCTGAGCGGCCGGTTTCTCTTGTGTCTTCCTCAGTAAACTTGATCGCCTTACCCTGCATCGTGAACAGCATAACGGTATCGCTTCCGGATGAATGTCTTACACTTATAAGCTCATCATCATCCCTTAAAGTTATTGCTATTATGCCTCCCTTTCTTATGTTGGCATATTCGGATACCGGTGTCTTTTTCACAAATCCGAGTTTGGTGGCCATAATAAGGTTCTGGGTAGTGTCATAAGTGTCAACAGGTACTATGGTAGTTACTTTTTCGTCCGGGTCAAGCTGAAGAAGATTCACTATCGCGGTACCTTTTGCCATTCGTCCGGCCTCAGGTATCTGATAAGCTTTCAGCTTATATATCCTTCCTCTGTTTGTAAAGAACAGCAGCATGGAATGCGTACTCGTGGTGTACATGTCTATGATGTTATCTTCTTCTCTCGTCGTTATACCCAATATGCCTTTCCCGCCTCTGTTCTGACTCTTGTATGTGGCGATAGGCAGTCTCTTCACATATCCGAATCTGGTCAATGTCAGGATGACCTTTTCTTCCTTGATAAGGTCTTCATCTATAAGGTCTTCATCGCTTTCTTCGATCTTTGTTCTTCTCTCGTCACCGTATTTCTTTTTGATAACATCAAGCTCTTCAACTATTACCTTATTGGTCATTTCCTGGTTTTCAAGAATACTGATATAGTATTTGATCCTTTCCTGCAGTTCATCAAATTCGCTTTGAAGTTTGAGGATCTCAAGCCCGGTCAGTCTTCCTAATCTCATATCGACTATGGCCTGCGCCTGCCTGTCCGTAAAGTCAAACTTGGCTATCAGGTTCTCTTTGGCTTCAGGCTCACTGCTGCTCTTTCGGATCGTTTCGATCACTTGGTCAAGTATATCAACAGCCTTTACAAGACCTTCCAATACATGCGACCTGGTCTGTGCTTTATCAAGATCGAACTTAGTCCTTCTCTTTATTACTTCTATCTGGTGTGCTATGTAATGCTCAAGCATCTGCTTGAGATTCAGTACCCGTGGTTCATATCCTACATTCGTCGGTACCAGTGCAAGCATATTCACATTAAAGGCTTCCTGAAGCGATGAATGCTTATATAGTCTGTTCAGTACTACGTTTGCATTTGCATCTTTCTTAAGTGTGATTACGATCCTTATTTCATCATTTCTGTCGGACTCGTCATTTATATCGGAGATACCCTCAATGGTTTTTTCCTTGACCATTTCAGCTATGTTTTCAATAAGCCTTGCTTTGTTTACCTGATAAGGAAGATCCACTACTATGATCCTCTGCCTTCCATTAGGTAATTCCTCGATCTCGGCTTTTCCTCTTACAACGATCTTGCCTCTTCCGGTCCTGTATGCTTCAACGATACCGCTTCTTCCCATTATCGTTCCATAAGTAGGGAAATCCGGTCCTTTTATTATCTTGATCAGATCATCTATCGATATGTCAGGATCTTTTATGACCGCAAAGATGCCGTCTATGATCTCAGTCAGATTGTGAGTAGGGATATTCGTGGCCATGCCTACTGCGATCCCGCTTGAACCGTTGACTAAAAGATTGGGGAATCTTGATGGCATCACTACAGGTTCCATTTCATGGTCATCAAAATTCGCTTTGAAATCCACCGTTTCCTTGTTTATATCGCCAAGCATCTCCATAGATATCTTTGTCAGCTTGGATTCGGTATACCTCATTGCAGCAGGGGGATCTCCGTCTCTTGATCCGAAGTTGCCGTGACCGTCTATCAGAGGATATCTCAATGTGAAACTCTGTGCCATTCTTACCATACTGTCGTATACGGCAGCATCTCCGTGCGGATGATACTTAGCTAAAACTTCACCT
>JBAYNV010000062.1:0-11197 GCA_041678685.1 Clostridia bacterium | reverse complement strand
TGGAATCCTGTCTCTCTTGAGAATATCTCGGCTAGTGTTCCGTATATAAGGAAATCGATCGCAAGTTCTTTTACTGTTTTCTGATCCTGCTGTACTATCTTCAGTATTTTCCCGTTCAGGTAGCCTTCCATTATATCCATGAGTTCCTTATCTGAAAGCTTCTCAATGGATGAAAGTCCTTTTGCAAGTATTTCTCCGTGGCTTCTGTGAGAACCGAATATGAAGTCGTCTATTCCCAGCGTGTAAGCTTCGCCTACTACGGATGCTTCCTGTCCCATCGACAGATGCGCGGGTCCCGGATAAGCGTGCTCGACGGAATCGTACTGGCCCGTCGTCTTGACGGCATTGAGCATATTTTCGAATTCACGTATTATAGCCATATCTCTGAATATCCTCATGAAATCTGCTTTTGTGAATATCTTCTTTTCTTCTTCGATAGTTTTGGAATATGCGCAAACGTCTATATCCTTAAACTTTATGCTTCCCTTTTTCCTTAATTCTTTCGGATCGATTACTAATGATTTTGTCATATTATTCTCCTTATTTATTTAAAACGCAAAAAGTGCTTCACGTATTATCTCGCATACCGTAGGATGCGGGAATACTATTTCCTTAAGTTCGCTGACTGTCATTTCTGTTTCTATCATCATTCCTGCTCCGTAAATAAGCTCGGAAGCATAATTTCCTACAAGGCTTATTCCTATGAGCCTGTTTGTCTTTTTATCCCTTAAAGCTTTGCAGATACCGTTTCCGCCTTCATTCTCAGCAACATAACGTCCGGAAAACTTCATGGATACCGTAACGCATTCATAATCGAGCCCTTTTTCCTTTGCAGTCTGCTCTGTTTCGCCTACCATTGCGACTTCCGGGTTCGTATATATCACACTTGGTATCGCATTGTATCTCATATTATCTTTCCTGCCGAGAATATTGTTCACGCATACCTCAGCTTCTCTGTATGCCGTATGCGCAAGCATCGATGTTCCGTTTATATCCCCTGCAGCATATACTTCCGCTACATTCGTTCTTCCCTTCTTGTCTGTTATGATGGCGCCTCTCTTGTCTGTCTCAACGCCTATATTTTCCAGTCCCAGACCTTTGGTTGCCGGTCTTCTTCCTATGCTTACGAGTACTTTATCGGCTTTTACGGAACAGTTCTGCCCGTCTTTTTCAAACAGCACGGAGTCATTGGTAAATCCTGTGACCTTGCATCCAAGATCGAATACCACGCCCCTCTTCTCATATTCCTTTTTAAGCAGTTCCGCTATCTCATCATCCAGAGGTCCGCCTATCTTATTCAGCATTTCAACTACCGTGACATGGCTGTCGGCAGAATTGAAATATGACGCCATTTCCAGTCCTATAACTCCGCCGCCTACTATCACGAGTTCCTTAGGGACTGCGGCAAGATCGAGTATCTCCCTGTTTGTCATGCAGAATCCTGCTTCATACTGCTCGGCTAATCCGGGGATAGGGGGCATTATGGGAACAGAACCTGCGCATACAAGAAGCCTTGCGCCTGTATAACTCTCATTGCCTGCGCTTACGACAAAACCTTCCGCTGATTTCTTCTCTATATGCGCTTCGCTTTCTATAACAGTGACTTTTGCTCTCTTTAAGGCTCCTTTTACTCCGGTGACAAGAGTCTTAACGACTTTGTTCTTTCTCTTTATGACCGCTTCCTGATCAAGCGAGGAACCTGTTACGGAAACACCATACTGTTCCGCATGTTTCGTATAGTCATATATCTTTGCCGAATAAAGCAAAGCTTTTGAAGGAACGCATCCTTCATTCAGGCAGACACCGCCTATGTACCTTTTTTCAAAACACAGCACATTCATTCCGGCTGAACCGGCTCTTTCAGCTGCAAGATATCCCGCAGGACCTCCGCCTATTACTATCAGATCGTATGTCATATGATATCCTTTCTACTTTGCAAGTGTCAGATCGAAACTCTCGAGGCTTGTGCACAGATCCTTTAGGAACTTAGCTGCAGGCGCTCCGTCTACTACCCTGTGGTCTATAGTCAATGATAATCCCATTGCCTGATATGCCTTTATTTCTCCGTTAACTTCCCTGACCCTGGTCGTCAGTCCGCATACGCCAAGTATGGCCGTCTGAGGAGGATTGATTATAGGTGTGAATGACTCTATTCCGAGATTGCCCAGATTGGTTATCGTGAATGTTCCTCCGCTTAGAAGATCCGGGCTTATATTCCCTGCCTTCGCTTTTTCCGCAAGTTCTTTTAATTCAAGCGAGATATCATTCAGTGATTTCATATCGCAGTAAAACAGCGTCGGGACCATCAGCCCTCTTGCGGTATCGACAGCGACACCCATATGAACGGTATTGAATCTCTTCATTGTCTCACCGTTGAAATTCGCGTTCAGATCCTTATGATCTACAAGTACCTTTGCCGCTGCATATACGATTATGTCATTGATGGTTATATTCGCCAGGCCGAGCTTTTCCATATTAGCCTTTACCTGCGCTCTGTATTTCAATATGTTCGTTGCATCAAATGTCGAATTCATCGTCAGCTGGGCCATATCAGACACGGAGCAATGCATGGTCTTTGCGATAAGTTTTCTGATGTTCGAAAGCTTCTCTTCCGTATATTCTGTTGTTGCCGCTTTGCTGACCGGCATCACTTTGCCCTTGATGACATCCTCGGCTGTGATCCTGCCGCCTATACCGGTCGCTTCATACTGTGCGCCTTTTTCATATTCAGGCTGTGCGGCGGATGTAACGGCATGGCCTGTCTTTCTCAATTCAGATATATCTCTTTCGATTATTCTGCCGTTTGGCCCGGTAGCTTGTGCAAACGAAACATCCAGCCCTGCTTTTAAAGCGGCCGCTTTTGCTCTTGGGGATATCTTCATATCACCTGTCTGTACTGCGACCGGTGCTTTTTCTTCGGATATCACAGCTTCTTTGACTTCCTGTGTTTCCTTAACTGGCTTTTTCTCCCCGCCTTTAGGTGAAAATTCGGATGTATCCTCTCCCTGACTTCCGATGACGCACATATTCAACAGACATGGCACATCATCGCCCTCTTCAAAATATGTCTCTAAAAGCATGCCTTCTGCTTTAGCTTCTTCATCAAATGTTGCTTTGTCGGTTTCATAAGTAAAAAGGATATCCCCTATATTTACCCTGTCGCCTTTCTTTTTGTGCCATTTGGAAACCACACAGCTTTCGACCGTATTTCCCTGTCTTGGCATTATTACCGCTGTTGCCATATTTATCCTCCAATTATTCTATACATGCATATAAACTGCACTGTTAGATTCTAACATGGATATGTCACATATACAATATGATTTTTGAAAAATATGCAAATAGATATCTCTATTCCGCAGTAAAATAGGGCAAGTGATACTTGCCCTTATATGTCAAATTCTAACATTTACAGTGTCACATATGCTATTTTCAGTCTTTACTCGATACTTTATCTATATCCTTCCAGTTGCCTGACACTATAAGGTGCGTGTTGTTCTGGAAAATATATGCAGGATCGGTGATAGGGGCGATCTTATCTTTGCCCTTCACAGCCAGTATGTTTATATTGTATTTCGATCTTACGTTAACGTCCGATATGCTCATGCCTACCCAGTTGCTGGGTGTTTTTATCTCAGATATCGAGTACTCAGGCGACAACTGGATATAATCGAACATATGATGAGCGCTGAACTTATATGCCGCTCTCTGCGCCATATCCTTTTCAGGAAATATGACCTCATCCGCGCCGTTCCTTAAAAGGAACTTGGCATGGATGTCCTTATCCGCTTTGGATACGACATATTTGGCTCCGTTATCTTTTAACAGTGATGTGATTTCCAGTGATGACTGGAAATTGTCACCTATACAGACAAAACAGATATCATAATTATTTATACCCAGCGAACGAAGCACATCCTCATCCATACAGTCTGCTACCTGTGCTGAAGTTACATAGTCCACCAATGAATGTACTTCACTTTCTTCCTTGTCCACTACCATTACTTCATTTCCAAGTTCAGCCATTTTCAATGCAAGGCTTTTACCGAATTTACCTGTACCTATGATCAAAACCGATTTCATATTGCCTCCTATCCGACAATGATCTTTTCTTCTACATTAGTTATTTTAGCTTTCTGTTTCTTTTCAAAAACAGCCATCAGTACCGTCAGGCTTCCGACACGCCCGCAGTAAACACATATTATTATAACGATACGGGAAAAGGTTGAAAGATCTCTCGTTATCCCGGTGGAAAGACCGACAGTGCTCAATGCGGAAAGCACTTCAAATGCGGCATCTTTCATGCTTATGTCCGAAGTCGCAATGATAAGAAAAGTACTTAATCCTGCAAGCAGTATATATATGCCTGTTACACAGTAGGCTTTCTTGAAGGTGTTCTCCATAAGCCTTCTCTTTCCTATATTAATATCGTCTTCATTCCTTACATATGAAAGGATAGCTAAGATCATAACGACGAAGGTGGTCGTCTTTATACCGCCGCCTGTGGATCCGGGGCTTGCACCTATCATCATAAGGACCATGGTCAGAAACGTCCCGCCATCAGTCAGCGAACCTGTATCGACAGTATTGAATCCCGCTGTTCTTGGAGTTATCACCTGGAACAATGAAGCCATTATTTTTTCCCCGAAAGTCATGCCTTCCAGAGTATTATTGTTTTCCAGTATCATAAATATGGCTGCAGGAACTGTTATAAGGACAGCTGAAGCTATCAGAACTATTTTTGTATGGAGCCTGTATTTGGAAAATTGAAATTTGTGTATGGCGATATCATCCCATACGATGAATCCCAGACCGCCTACTGTTATCAGGAACATGATCACGACATTCACCAGCACATCGTTGTAATAGGTGGTCAGGGATGAATATTCACCAAACACGCCCATAAGATCTATTCCCGCATTACAGAATGCGGATATAGAATGGAATATACTGTAGTAGATACCTGTGTCAACTCCGAATTGGGGTATGAATCTTATACACAATATTGCCGCGCATATGAGTTCAATGGAAAATGTGCCTATTATGACTTTTCTTACGAGACGTACGGATCCGCCTATCCTGTCCATGTTCAGGGTCTCCATAAGGAGCCCTCTTTCCTTAAGCCCGATCCTTTTACCGAAGGCAAGAAAAACCATGCTCGCCACAGTCATAAAACCCAAGCCTCCTATCTGTATAAGAACGGCAATGATTATCTGTCCGAATACGGAAAACTGTGTGAATGTATCGTAAACAACTAATCCCGTAACGCAAAGTGACGTAGCAGCAGTAAAGACACCGTTTACAAAGGGAATTGACTCGCCATTCTTTGACGATATGGGAAGACACAGGACAGTAGCGCCCACAAGTATAAGGAGTGCAAATCCTATTGCTATGATCTGTATTGAATTAAGTTTTACTTTCCTGTCCTTTTTCACCAAGCAATAATACACCTAAAAAACATATTTGTCTATTTTGACAATATCCTGTTGACCTGATATCCTATGGCATCAGCCATTCTTAAGAAACCTGCATCGTTTGGATGGCATCCGTCTACCGTACAGCAATCCCTGTTCACATTCTGAAAAAGGCTTCTCCCGTCAATATAGTATACATTTTCGTCTCCTGCGTCTTTTGCATGAAGATATGTTAAATAAACAGTGTTCCTTCTGTGGACATCATCTATCTCGTCTTCCTTGAAATCCGGACGTGAAAGAAATATAACAGGCAGATCCTTCTGTTTTTCCCTGATGATCTTAAAAAACTTCTCATGTGTTTCCAAAAGCCTGTCAGGACTGGGCGCATTATGGTCGTAATCCATCACGAATATGCTCATATCTAGGCCTGCTATGTAGTCAGCCATTATATCCTCGCCTCTTGCAGCTCCGGAGAATCCAAGATTGATATAATCGGTGTTATACATTTTACAGATGATGCCTTCATAGTCGTTACCTGGCCTTGAAGCGCAGCCTCCCTGCGTTATTGATGAACCGTAATATACCACAGGTTTTTTGTATCTGTATTCCTTCCCGTGCCCCAAATGAGAACCGCTCTGCACGCCTATGTAAACCTGATCCACTTTATTGTACAGAGGAAAGTATAACGTAAAATATCTCAGCTTATTATCATTGAAACGCAGTCTTCCTTCATACCAGTCCTTAGTACTGTAATCAGGTGAAAATCCGTTTATGAAGGTGCTTGAATCCTCACCGTCAAGATATATCGAAAATCCGGATGAACCTCTAAGAGTCATATGTGTCATATGATTGATATCAGGGACCACGGCTTTTATAGCAAGGTATGATGAATCGGTTACGAACCTTATCCGCCCTCCCGAGGTATTAAGATACAGATCGGCAACGCTGTTGTTAGTATTCAGGCCAACTTCATCGGGCAGCCTTTTAAAAACCGGTTGGTTTTTCGGATCGTACAGTCCGTATATATCAAAAGGTTCTTTATGTATATCAAGATACACGAGATCCGGGTCGTCGAGATTTGTTTCCGGTTTAAGGCCTTTATAGTACTGCAAAGCGCATTTAAGTACTTTCTCTTTCATGCATTATGCTCCTCCAATTGAAATTTAGACGTATCGGTAGATTCAGCTCCGTAATCACCGGTAAAACATCCCGTACAGAAAGGCAGCGTGCATTTTGCACAGGCCTTTACAAGACCTTCCACGCTGATATAACCTAATGAATCCACATCTATTCTTTTCCTTATTTCCTCTATAGATATCTGGTTTGCTATCAGATTGGCTTCACTGTCGATATCTGTCCCGAAATGGCATGTGTGCCGAAAAGGAGGCGAGGATATACGCATATGTATTTCTTTTACTCCCGTGCTTCTTAAGCTTTTTACTATTTTCGCGCTCGTAGTACCCCTCACAATGGAATCATCCACCAGTACTATCCTCTTTCCTTCAATGTTTGCCCTTAAAGGATTCAGTTTTATTTTTACGGCGTTTTCCCTCTGTATCTGAGACGGGAATATGAAAGACCTGCCTATGTATCTGTTTTTAACGAATCCCGAAACAAGAGGCAATCCGCTCTCATATGCATATCCCATTGCTGCCTCAAGCCCGCTGTCAGGAACTCCGCACACGACATCCGCATCCACCGGATGCTCCTTTGCAAGTTCCCTGCCCATATTGAATCGCGCCTGATATACGCTCAAGCCGTCTATGATGGAATCCGGCCGTGCGAAATACACATATTCGAATATGCACAATCCTTGTTTTTTTGCTTTCAGATGCAGCCCGCTGTATATGATCTTTCCGTCTTCAACTATTACTATCTCTCCGGGAAGGATATCCCTTATAAAATCAAAACAGCAGCTGTCTAAAGCGCAGCTTTCCGATGCGATGACTATACCCTGAGGATTTCTGCCTATGCAAAGAGGCCTAAATCCGTGAGGGTCCCTTACCGCTACCATCTTTTTATCTCCTGTGATCAGTATCAGCGAGAACGCCCCTTCCAGATCTTCCGTAGCGGCGATGACTCCTTTAAGCAGATCTTTTTTCTGCATTATGTTATATGCAATCAGTGATGAAACGACTTCCGAATCGCTTGTAGCGGAAAAATCCAGTCCCTGTTTCTCCAGTTTTGCTTTTATTTCTTTTGAGTTTGTTATATTTCCGTTATGCGCGGTAGCTATACGTCCGGTAAGATATTCGGTAACGAACGGCTGGACATTACTGGTCGTATTTGAACCCGTTGTAGAATATCTGGTGTGTCCTAAAGCCATGTCCGATCTTGGAAGTTTTTCAAGTACCGCCGGTGTAAACACTTCGCCGACAAGACCAACATCCTTAGATAACTGTATCGAATGTTTGAATGTCACCGCTATCCCGGCAGCTTCCTGTCCTCTGTGTTGCAGCGCAAGAAGCCCGTTATATGCTATGCCCACAGCCTCATCACATCTGAGGCTCACGCCTATCACAGCGCATTCCTCACCTAACTTATCCTGTCTCATGGTATATCTCCTTTTTTTAAACATCGTCTTCGACGACATACCATAATTATAAATCAAAACAGGATATTTCTATACATATATTTGCATACGCATAAATTTATCCGGTTATTTTTCCTGTCGCTGTTGCAGTGACCTTAGTCCCAAGGTCCACGCTGTCGTTCCTCCGGGTCTTCACGATGTTGGTTTTTATGTCTGTCGATACTTCGGGATCTTCAGTTATCCCGCGTCTTCTGGCCTCTTTGACTGCATCATTCACGACTTCGGCTTTGGCTATTTCCACAGCTTCTTCCATGCTCTTGACATCATACTTCCGTTCTTTGCCGAAAACCATATAACCGCTTCCGTCACGGGAAGGACGTATTTCCACGCATGATGATGCGGATATATTGCTTACAACAGCACCTATTGCATTGGCAACGCCTGCGTTCTTGGGTATCACGCATTTTGTTCCCAGCGCTTTGGCTACATCGGGAAGGAATATATGTATAGGAGCCCCTATTCCCACCAGCGTTGATCCTAACGTAAATGCGAAATCCCTCTGCTCATTGTTTCTTTCCTCAAAACTCTTTGTTATAAACCATTCAAGCTGTTGGCTAAGACCTTTCTTCATCATGTCAGGATATTTGTCTTCCAGTACTATTCTTACGATATTTGTATACAGTCTGAGCTTTATAAGATCATAGACCATATCGCAGAATTCGCTCTCTTCCATGACCTTTCCCGTTTCATCGGCCAGACATCTTAAAATATACTGCACGGCAAGTTTCGGAGCTTCTTTATTGAATGCGCTGAAATCACCTTTGATATGCATTATATCTGTCGGTGTGAGGCCGATACGCATTATTATGCCTTCCGACTCGAGCCTTTTGGTATTGAGCGTATATATGTCTTTTTTAACTACTAAAGCGGCCTTTTCGATCATAAGCGGACCGTCATGCAAAGCAGCGCAAAGTTTTTTCTCTTCTTTTGTATATACTTCATCATCCGATATGTCTTTTACCAGCGAAAGGAATTCATATACGGGATGATGGTTCAGGTTCGTAGCTGAAACAAGTTCTGAAAGCTCGCTTATGATTTGCGGCCACTTATGGGCTGCTATCGATAAAGGCATCATACGCCTTGGTTCCTGCGTGATCTTTCCGTTTATAAGCCTTATAGTACTGTCTCCTCCAAGACCGAACGTATCGATATATACCCCGTGTACGAAAGTGCGCCACTTACCGATATTTACTCCGTTTGATGCGACCTTCGGCACACCTTTCCTGACGATCGATATGTCTGTTGTGGTACCGCCCATATCGACTATTATGCTGTCAGCCTCTGATGTGATGCTCATGCCCCCGATCACACTTGCGGCGGGACCGGAAAGTATCGTCTCTACAGGTCTTTGTTTTGAATAATCCTCTGACATCAGAGTGCTGTCGCTTCTTACGACCGCTATAGGTGCTTTTATGCCTCTTGATGCCAATGACCTTTTAATGGAAGCTATGAAGTCCTGTATTATGGGAACAAGCTTTGCATTCAGTAATGTGCTTGCTCCTCTTTGTATCGAATTAAGTTCATAAAATAGTTCATGACCGCATATAACAGGTATGTCGCATTTTTCAACAAGTTTTTCTTTGGCTTTCTTTTCCAGTTCGGCTCCGTCATTCATAGCGAAAACTTCCACTATACCTATGCTTTCCGCATCCGATATCCAGTCGTTCATACTTGTAAACAGCTTTTCCCATTCCGGTTCGGTTGCTTTTGTGCCGTTTGAATCAGTGCTCCTGTCACAGAAAAACACATCCGCTTTATCGGAAAGGCCGTAATTCTTACCGACCATGTCGAATACTTTTTCATCGACCCCGAAAAACAGAAGTTTTGCTCTTCCGCCCTTGTTTTCTACGCATGCATTTGTTGCAAGCGTTGTAGATAAAGCGACTATTTCCACTTCAGGAAAAAGAGATACATCAAGAGCATCCAGTGCCTCTTCTATCCCTATTTCAAGATCATTCCTTGTTGTAAGGGCTTTTGATGAGCAGATCACCGTACTGCTTTCGAAATCATATATAACTGCATCAGTGTATGTACCGCCCGTATCGATTCCAATACCAAGTTTCATTTGTGACCTCCAAACGGATACATTTTACATAGAAAGAAGTAAAAAATCCATAGTATAATACTTTATTTAATAAATATCTGCTTCCCTCCATTTGTTCTGGATTCTTCCGCGAGCATCACATTTCTGTGGCTCACTATCGTCGTATCTATGAATGTAAGGTCATCTTTTTTCATTTTTTCACCGGAAAGGAGTTTTATAAAGTTATTGACTATGGAAATATCGCCCGATATATGGACCACATGGATCACTCCGGCATGCACTACCTTCTTACGCTTTCCATATTCCCTTATTTCAAACCTTCCTTTTGACTCATCGCAGAATATGTCGGCTTTCTCCATATGAAGATATGTCCTTCTGTAATTTATATCCGAAAAAGCTGTCACGTTTATGTTCACATATCTGCCTTCACCGTAATCCATCATCGTGACCTGATGGTCACACGCATTGTTATCGCAGGCATATACGCATCTTCCGTATAACCCGTTGCGGAGCGCTTCGTATTTATCTTTTCTCGTGCATTTGGGCTTACCGGTTATGACGGGGCCTAAGAATCTGATGAATGTGGCTCTCCAGATCGGTACAGTTATATACAGCCATTCAGCATCATACGGGCATCTGCTTTTTACCTCATAAGGACAGTCAAGGCATCGCTTTGCCGCTCCTTTTGGCGCATTCTCCGACTTGAAATATGTAAGCCCGCCATATGAGGATATGGATCTGCATCCGTCGTCACCCATAAGCCAGTGCACAAGGTCGAAATCATGGCAGCATTTTGCCATCAGCATAGGCGTTGTATTATCCGTGTTCCTCCAGTTGCCTCTTACGTAGGAGTGTGCGAAATGATAGAACCCTATGTTTTCCGTATGCTCGATGCTCATTATCTTTCCGTATTTGCCGCTCTTTACTATTTCATTCATCTTTCTGAAGAATGGCGAGTATCTCATGACATGGCAGACTACCACATACAGGCCTTTTGCTTTTGCCCTGTCGCGTATCTCTAAGCATTCGTCTATATTCGGCGATACAGGTTTTTCCAGCATTATATGATAGCCGCAATCTATTGCTTTCATTGCGTGGCCGTAATGCAGCCTGTCCATGGTACATATATATATGGCATCCGCCAGT
>JBAYNV010000061.1:0-11213 GCA_041678685.1 Clostridia bacterium | reverse complement strand
GGGGGGCGTGGATTGAAATACCAAATCGGATACTCCGTTGTCAGTCAACATGGTCGCTCCCCACACGGGGGGCGTGGATTGAAATATCTTTTCCGTATCCAGCAGATTGCAATGCTCTAAGTCGCTCCCCACACGGGGGGCGTGGATTGAAATTTGATTCAGTATTAATTTAACATCTGTTATCAGGGTCGCTCCCCACACGGGGGGCGTGGATTGAAATCCTTGTCTATATGTATACAACGAATGAAGATATAGTCGCTCCCCACACGGGGGGCGTGGATTGAAATAACGGTTATTGGTAAAATATGTCGGATTTGGCAAGTCGCTCCCCACACGGGGGGCGTGGATTGAAATCTCCAGGTTATCCTGACGCTGTCTTTGACTTGCGGTCGCTCCCCACACGGGGGGCGTGGATTGAAATACATCGCAATCTAATCTATAAACTTCTCTTTCTGTCGCTCCCCACACGGGGGGCGTGGATTGAAATAGAAAATTTGATACTGCGGTGAATTATATAATGGTCGCTCCCCACACGGGGGCGTGGATTGAAATCGTATATCCTAACGGATAGTCACTCACTATGGCTGTCGCTCCCCACACGGGGGCGTGGATTGAAATATAGGTGACCATGATTTATAGATCGCCAGCCCATGTCGCTCCCCACACGGGGGCGTGGATTGAAATAGCGGTACATGGGCGGTAGAGCTCTCTCAGGCTGTCGCTCCCCACACGGGGGCGTGGATTGAAATCCGGCATAGATCCCTGCATGACCTTTTATCCATGTCGCTCCCCACACGGGGGCGTGGATTGAAATTGTATCGCATGGTGCAATGAAACGAGCAGGGAAGCGTCGCTCCCCACACGGGGGCGTGGATTGAAATATGTTAGACACGGAAGGTGATCCGTCGGCAAGTGTCGCTCCCCACACGGGGGCGTGGATTGAAATGACCTCTACAATGAGTTGTAGAGCATAACATATAGTCGCTCCCCACACGGGGGCGTGGATTGAAATGACAGAAAACCGGTGCTTACATTTCTTAATGGAAGTCGCTCCCCACACGGGGGCGTGGATTGAAATATCAAATTTTGCCTTGTGAGCTGCAATATAGGCAGTCGCTCCCCACACGGGGGCGTGGATTGAAATCCACCATTTTTGACGGCTCTTTATGTCGGTATCGTCGCTCCCCACACGGGGGCGTGGATTGAAATACAGATAGGATGTTTTACTGAGACGCTTGAGCAGGTCGCTCCCCACACGGGGGCGTGGATTGAAATAATATCACTATCCGGTATGGGATTGCGTGTGTAAGTCGCTCCCCACACGGGGGCGTGGATTGAAATCCTTTGGTGGACTGCAATATAATGTTTATTATAGTCGCTCCCCACACGGGGGCGTGGATTGAAATTAAGTGTCATATTATATATTAAAAAGGGGTGAAGTCGCTCCCCACACGGGGGCGTGGATTGAAATATGGGAAACTATGCGGCTGAATCGGCCGAAAAAGTCGCTCCCCACACGGGGGGCGTGGATTGAAATATTGACATATGCACAGATTATAGCCCTTACCAATGTCGCTCCCCACACGGGGGGCATGGATTGAAATTGCCTTTACGAAGGACATATGCCGTCACCTATAAATTACTACCTACAGGATAGTGTTGCTAAATAGTCTGCAAGAAAAGCATGGTTGAATGCTGTATTACTTAAATACATGACTATCTTTATAGAGGTATATTTCTTCTTGTCTACTCTCAAGTTATTTTGATCATGAAATGATTTTTACTGTAATCCAGCAGTCCGTCATTTTTCATTCTACCTAATTCTCTGGATAATGCGCTTCTGTCAACATAGAGAAAATCCGCAAGTTCATTTCTGTCTAGCGGTATATCGAAAGTATTGGATCCTGCACGTTTAGCCTGCATATACAGATATGTCAGGATCTTGTCCCTTGTATTTCTCTGAGATATTACTTCGATCTTCTGATGCATCTGATAATTTTTTGAAGCAAGAAGAATCATCATATTTTCTATGAGATGGCCGTGAAATTCACAGGCCTTTGGGCATTGGTGCACCGCTTTTGGAAACTGAAGCCACATAACCTCACAGTTTTCACAGGCAGTAACGGTAACAGGTGATTTCATAATGCCGGTGCAGACAAATGCTTCTCCGAATACTTCATACTGCTTTACCATTGAAATTATGGAGCGGTTACCGTAAAAATCCTCTCTTGTGATAAGGACGGAACCTAAAAGAACAATACCTATGCTGTCTATCCTGTCATCAGCAAGTATTATAATCTCGCCTTTCATATATTTTGTTATTTTGGCTCCAAGGCATTTAAGCATCCTTGGCAGGCAGTCAGCACCTATATCCTTGAACAATACTACTTGTTTTTCAAGACCCTGATCCATTTTTTCACTCCTGTACTCACTATGATTGTAAAGTATAAATGTTGCAAATGCAACATACAATCAGGTACCTGCATGATATAGTACAGAGGAAGGAAGTGATTTAATGAAAAGAAAGCTTATAAAAATAGACGAGGAAAAATGCAATGGCTGCGGTGCATGTGCAGAAGCATGCAATGAAGGTGCTATCGGTTTAGTAGATGGAAAAGCAAGGCTGTTAAGGGATGATTACTGCGACGGTCTGGGAAACTGCCTCCCAGTATGCCCGACAGGAGCTATTACATTCGAAGACAGAGAAGCTGATGCTTATGATGAAAAAGCTGTAAAAGAAAAAAAGGAAAGGGAAAGCAAGACTCATACTGAACCTATGGCATGCGGCTGTCCCGGAACTGCGGCTAAGACGATATCAAGAGGCAAACAGCAAGTTGCGGAGAGTTGTTCCTGCTCTTCAGAAAGCCAGCTTATGCAGTGGCCGGTTCAGATCAAACTTGTACCTGTACAGGCACCATATTTTGAGAACGCAAATCTGCTTGTTGCGGCTGATTGCACTGCATATGCATATGCGGATTTCCATAACAGGTTCATAAAAAACCGTATAGCATTGATCGGATGTCCGAAGCTTGATGACGGTAATTATGCTGATAAACTTACACAGATATTAATTAGGAACAATATAAAAAGCGTTACAATAGTACGTATGGAAGTACCTTGCTGCGGAGGGTTGGAATTTGCAGTGAAGGAAGCTTTGAAAAACAGCGGTAAAATAATCCCCTGGCAGGTGACAGTTATATCTACCGATGGACAGATTTTGGAATAGAAGGGGATATTATGGGAAAAATCAAGAATAGTGCCTTAAGTCTTACCTTATTCGCGTTTGATAAAGGTGAAGAAATAAGCACACATGAATCAGGCGGTGATGCTATGGTCGTTGCCTTGGACGGTACAGGTAAAATTACTATTGACGGTAAAGAGAATATCCTGCATAAAGGTGATACAATAGTGATGCCGGCGAATAAACCCCATGCGGTTTTTGCCGCTGAACAGTTTAAAATGTTTTTAATAGTGGTATTTTAGAAGGAGGATATGAATGAAAGCTAAAGTAGATCATGACAGTTGCATAGGATGCGGCCTTTGTACAGATACGTGTCCTGAAGTATTTAAGATGGGTGATGATGACGTCGCGTTAGTATATGGAGAGATAACAGCATCAACAGAAGAAACCGCAAAAGAAGCTTGCGATAATTGTCCTTCTTCATCGATCTCTCTGGAATAAGTTATAAGAAAATATATATCAATTACTTTTTTCGTAACCAGGGCTGCCTCTGAATGATGCAGTCTTTTGATTACCATTAAATTGTGCTATCTCTCCGATACATAACTGTGTTCAAGGGTTATTTCGCATCTGTATCTTTCACTCATCTTGCTTATATTCTCCCTGATCTTATCTATAAGGTCATCTTCCTGCTTTACGCTGTAGGTTATGGGTACTGCAAGATCGAATATGAGGTTGGTATGATCCTTATCGACCGTGACACGGAAATCATGTATGGTTGCTTTCGGATCAAGGTCTCCCACCACATCCACCACCATGTTTTTATATACAAATACCTTGATGTCATTGACTTCTTCGGGATCCATATGTATTACAAGATATATCCCCATTTCCTTCAACACATCTCTTTCGATACTGTCTATAATGTCATGTGCTTCATCCATATTCTTGCTGTTGGGTATTTCAGCATGTATCGTTGCCATGATATGCGAAGGCCCGTAGTTGTGGACTATAAGGTCATGGCTCCCTATTATACCTTCATAACTCTCCACTTTTTCAGTGATCTTTTTATAGATGCTCTGATCTACGGCAGCGCCAAGGAGAGGGACAAGAGTGTCTTTTGCAATCTTGAATCCGGAAAGAAGAACAAATACTGATACTAAGAGTCCCATAAAACCGTCTATCTTAAAGCCGGTATAATGCTCGATCACTACTGACACTATCGTCAGTGAGGTCACTATTATATCGTTACGCGAATCTGAAGCTGTAGCCATAAGGATGCCTGAGTTTATACGTTTACCAAGCTTTCCGTTGAATATCATCATCCAGACCTTTATCAGTATTGATACGCATAATATTATGACAAGCATCCAGTCAAAGCCTACTGATGCGGGATTGAGGATCTTATTGAATGAATCCGTAGCAAGTGTTATAGCGGCATGAAGTATCAAGAAAGCGACAACAAGCGCCGCAACGTATTCAGCTCTCCCGTGTCCGAAAGGATGTTCTGCATCTGCAGGCCTCTGCGCAAGTTTTGCACCAAAAAGGCTTACAAGCGATGAACCGGCATCTGATAAGTTGTTAAAAGCATCTGCAGTAACGGAAATACTGCCTATGATATACCCTATTGCAAGTTTGATCGCGACCAGTATGAGGTTGCATATGATCCCTACGATACCTGCCAGGACTCCGTATGAAGTACGGACTTTTGAGTCGCTTGTGTTTTCATTGTTTTTTATAAATAGTTTTACCAATAACTGAGTCAAATATATCACCTCAAATTCACATATTAATATCCCATTTTTTCATGCAATGTAAGTATAAAAAAACACACTTGTGGAATATACTACTGTCCCACAAATGTGATTATAGATCACTTGTTGTCAGAATTTGACCCGGCCCCACAAATCAAATATTTCGATCTGATCCATCGCCTGCTCAGTTTGTACTGTAGATTGCATGCAGTGCAAAGAGATATGACGCAGATTATATTTCATAAATATATGTTTGTCAACATATTAACCCAGATAGGTAAGTTTTGCAGCAGCTTCACGGTCAAGCACGATCGTTGAGTCGCCTTTATATAACTGTATGGCTGATGCTGTAACATTCGCATTTACAGGCCCTTCAAGAGCTTTTGCGATTATTTCCGCTTTCCTGGTACCGTTCACAAGCATCAGAAGGCTTCTTGCTTCAAGTATCGTTCCGATACCCATAGTAAGAGCAAAATGCGGCATCTGTTCCGCTGAGACTCCGGCTTTTTTGTAAAATGCTTCATAGTTATCGTCAAGTGTTTTCTTTGTCAGTCTTTCCACATGCGTTCTTGATTTGAACGATGCTCCAGGTTCATTGAAAGCCCAATGCCCGTCTCCACCGATCCCAAGTACCTGCAGATCGATCCCGCCGGCAGACTTTATTGCAGCTTCATATTGCAGACAGAACTTATCAGGATCTTTTGCCAGTCCGTCAGGAACATGCGTATTTTCCAGTTTGATATTTATATGGCTAAACAGTTCCTCATACATGAACCTGCGATAACTCTGATCAAGATCATATGTTTTTTTCAGATTCATCCCTATCCCGAGATATTCATCGAGATTAAATGATATGACCTTGGAGAAATCCAGGCCTTCTTCCTTATACATCCGTGCAAGTTCATGATATGTCCCTATAGGTGTTGCACCGGTCGCAAATCCTAAAACGCAGTTGGGTTTTGATCTTACAAGGTCAGCAATAATATTTGCCGCAAACTTACTCATATCCGCATAATTTTCTTTAACAACTATTTTCATAGCGAACCTCCTTTATGAATTTGTATTGTATATACTGATTTTAATGCAAATACGCACCAATATCAAGAAATACCATAATTTGCTATATGTTGCAGCCGTTAGAGGAATCAGCATCGTTGTTTATGAGATCCGTTATTGTGATCCCATCAAGATAATTATTTACCAGTTTATGAAGATCCTTCCACATTGGCAATGTGATGCAATTATCTGCTCTTTTGCAGATATTGATCTTACAGTCGAGACATGCAACTGGTGCAAGGCTGCCTTCGGTAAGTCTCAGGATAGAACCGACAGTGTATTCATCCGGTTTCCCTGCAAGTTTATATCCTCCGCTTTTTCCCCTGAGGCTCAATACAAAACCTGCCTTGTTCAATACGGCTGCTATCATTTCAAGATATTTCATCGAGATCTCCTGCCTCTTTGAAATTTCCTTTAAAGATATGTATTTACTGTTATCGCATTGTGCAAGATCGATCATTACACGTAAGGCATAACGCCCTCTCGTTGATATTTTCATTCATGCCTCCGATACCTGCATTATACCATAGGTTTGATAGGAATATAGAAAAGGACTGTCTTATTAGTGTCATTTTTGAGCTGTTTGTCGCACAGGTAATGTAATTGTGAAACTAAAATGAAATTTTCTGCTATAGATTGACAAATAAAAAAAATAAGATATCATTAATTTATCAAAACAAACCATATAAATTTTTCAAGCAGCAAAGCTATAAGGCTACATATTGAATACATTCATATTAAAAAGGTGTAATAATGGAAACTAGAAAGAAAAAAAATAAAGATAAAATGATTATATTCGTTATCTCTGGCGTAGTATTGATAGCCGCAGTGCTGCTATTCATATTATTAGGTAACAAGGATAAAGGGCCGTCATTGCATGAGATACCTGTACAGAGGATAAGTGTCACGGAAGGAGCAAGCCTGGATATGCCGTATGAATACATACGAAGCATGATGAACAGGCAGGAGTCCCTGCTTAAGAATGAAGAGGATATAGAGGCACAGACAATCATAGCGAAAAGACCTGACGAGATTGTTCTTGCATATACAAAGCCGTGGTACACAGGGTCTATCGACAGGCTTCTGTACGTACAGGGGATAACCAGCATCAAGACAATCGAGAGGAAGGGTAACTGCACAGTGACCTTCATCGAAGGGTATGATTCATCATATCTGATGAAGAAGAATGACGGGGATGTAAAGGGATATGCCATCTTGCCGGAGTGGATGAAAAACGGAATTTCCCCGGGATATAAGGTAGACAATATTACCATAATGCTTAGAAATGAAGAGCCAAATATTTACACGCAGGATTTCAAAGTAATAGGCTTCTATAAAATCGACAATGAAGATATCGACACGGAGAACTCCGAGACTGAGATCATCGAACCTGAAGACACGATATATGCTTCCATGTACAGCTATGCGGATCTGTATTATACATACGAAGAGGAGGTCCTGGACAGCCTCATAACATCGCTTAGCATATATTACGTTGATGGAGCCGACATGTCATCTATATACAGTTTCATGAACGACTACTTCTCGGATACTGAAATGAAGAAGGAAGGCCAGAACTGTGTGTATATGGATTATGATTATTATTACAAATCAGTGACGGAATAAGAATACATAGAATTAGACAGGGAGGAACTTAATGAGATATGTACTGAAGAAATTGTACAGGACTCCTGTTAAAACGCTGATCTTCATATTGCTTCTAGGTTTATCAGTGAGTGCTTTATGCATAAGTGCCGGCATGTGGAAATACTCGTATGACAGTATAGAACATTCGAAAGATGCATTCACTACGATCGGGATATTAAGGGAGCTTGAGTTCACTGAGCAGATCCAAAAGAATTCAGTAAAACCGAAATATGATTATGAATCATTAAGCAAGGTCAAAGAAGCCGCTGCAGACTCACAATATGCAAAATATGCAGATAGCAGGGAATATCTGATGGGATATAGTCCGGATATAACGAGCTTTATTATTCATGGTAATTACGATAGCTCTTACCCATATGCATATTCCATCGTTACGGGGGTATGTGAGAGCATAAGTTATTCACCTTACTCCCATTATTCTGCGATTATAAAGATAGATAAGGATGACCTGAATATATTGCCGTATTTCGTTGAAAATTCAAATTATTCGGACACTGAGTACATAGATATACAGGGTCAGTATTTAACAAGCGACTTGAATTTCCCTTTCACTGTGGGAGAAAAGTACATAATATATACATATATCAGCGGTTATGATTATGAAAAAGAAAGATGGATAGGGTATCTCGATTATAAAAAGAGCAGTTATTCCGAATTGAGTGAATATGTTACATGCACAGAGGAAATGTCAAAAAATCTTGATACGGTTCGTGATACAGTGCAACGTATACTGGACGACTCTATGCTTTCATGTCACATCCTGCAGACCGATGCGCAAAGCTTTTTAGATTCCGGGAACGAAAGATGGAATGAGATAGTGGAAAACTGTAACATAACAAAGCATTCTACAGAGATATTGCTCACTGACGATATGTACAGCATTTACTCTTTCAATGTAGGTGATGTCTTTGTATTAACAGGCAGGGTTATAAGGAAGGATGAGTATGAGCAAGGCGCTAAAGTCTGCGTGGTTAATGCTTCGTTCGTTTATGCAAATGATTTGAAAATCGGTGACAAGATAAAGCTTTCAGTTTATGAAAGCGATTTTATTATAGATACAAAAAGCATCAGGGATACAGCTGCCGGTGTTGCGTATGGAGAGAACGACACCGAAGACTTCTTTTCGCCTTCCGGATATGAGGGGCAGGGTTTCATAACCGAAGTGGAGTATGAGATCGTCGGTACGTACAGGTCCTCCGGACCATGGGAAAGAGGGGAGCTCCTGCTTTCTTCCAATGTCATGATTGTCCCCTCGAAGTCAATAGAAGGAGATTTCAATACCAAGCCTGTAGAAGCAGAAGTGGTAAGAAACATAGACGGAACCATACATCGATTCGATATGGAGAGGACCAGCATACCCGGCTCCTTCTCGGTGGTAATAGAGAACGGGAAGACAGAGGAATTCGAGGAAGAGATGGCAGCTTTTGGCTATGGCGGCATGTTCTACTATTTTGATCAGAATTACAGCCAGATATCAGGTATTCTGGATGGGTATATGAAGACAGCCTCATTCATAGTGCTCATATCAATACTTGCATGGGTATGCATAGCTGCGGTATTTTTAAGCATATATATGATAAGCAGCAGGAAGAGCCTCGCAACTATGCTTTCTTTAGGGTCAGGCAGGATAAGGGCGTTTATGAGCGAGATGGCTGGAATATCGCTGATAATACTGATAGCTTCTGCAGTGGGTCTTACAGCAGGGGTGATCCTGTACGGGAAGGTGATAGACCAGACCATTGCCTTGAGCCTTGAAGGACTGTCCACATCAACAGCTTTTTATGATGTGATAAAATCTGATGAGATAAGATCGCCGTATTTGATATGGCTTAGTGTGATAATACAGGCGGCAGTGCTGATGCTTATGGCTGCTGTAATAGAGTATAGCCAGTCGGGACAGGATGTGCTTAAACTGATGAAAGGGCTTAAGAGGAAGAAGAATGGGAAAAAGAGCTGAGGTATTGATAGGAGTATATAACGATGTTTCTGAAATATCTCTTAAAGATTCTGCTGTTTAAGTTTGCATATATGTACGGAATATTAGCAGGCCAGCTGATGATGAACATCCGTATGGATATCCAAAGTACTAGAAATAATAAGGAAAGGAGGGAACTTTATGAAAACAAAATCACTAAAAAGGAGCTTATGTATAGCTCTGGTGACAGTTATGCTTCTGGGCTTGTCGGTCATCAATGCAAGTGCATGTTCATGTTCTTATGAATACTGGGACGAGTTGGTAATAACTTTTGAGTATATACAATTAAATGCATATGAGCATGATGTAATGCAGACAGATACGGCACATTGCAGGTTTTGTAATGATACTTGGGTAGCATGTACTCACTGGTATTCAGAAAATCACAGTTTTGTGATTTACTGCCTGGGATATATTGATAGTATTCAAATGTATGAATATGAAAGGTATTGTCCCCTTTGTGGTTATGGTGAGATCTATTATCTGCCATATTAATTGATTAACGGTTACGGCAGGCTGACTGTGTTCAGCCTCCCTGCCGTATTATTAAATTTAAGATTGAAAATAAATAGAAAGCGGTAAGAAGCTGTCATCCGCACATTGATTTCATTAAATATTAGAGAGGTACAATAATGGAAAAAGACAATAAGAAAGCTAAAGGAAGAATAGTGGTATTCATAATCGCCGGTATCATCGTAGTTGCAGGAGCTGTGCTTCTATTCATATTATTAGGTAACAAGGACAAAGAACCTACACTGTGTGAGATACCTGTACAGAGCATAAACGGAACGGAAGGAGCAAGTCTGGATATGCCGTATGAATACATACGAAGCATGATGAATAAGCAGGAAACCCTTCTTAATAATGCAGAGGATATAGAGGCTCAGACAACCATAACGAAAAGGCCTGATGAGATTACAATGGGGTATTCTGAGCCGTGGCACACAGGGTCTATCGACAGGCTTCTGTACATACAGGGGATAACCAGCATCAAGACAATCGAGAGGAAGGGTAATTGCAAAGTGACCTTCATCGAAGGGTATGATTCGTCATATCTTATGAAGAAAAATAATGGGGATGTGGAGGGATATGCCATCTTGCCAGAGTGGATGAAAAATGGAATTTCCGGGGGATATAAGGTAGACAATATTACCATATTGTTGATTAATGAAGAACCCAGACCTGTCTTTAAAGATTTCAAAGTAATAGGCTTCTATAATATCAAACCTGAAGATAGTGATACTGAGGATGGCGACACTGAGATCGCCGAACCGGAAGATACAATTTATGCTTCCATGTACAGTTATGCTGAACTCTATGCATATGAAGAGGAGATCCTGGACAGCCTCATAACATCGCTCAGTATATATTACGCGGAGGGAGCCGATACGTCATCAATATATAGCTTCATGAACGACTATTTCTCGGATTCACAAATGAAGAAGGAAGGCCAGAACTGTATATATATGGATTATGACTTCTGCTATATCCCAATGACAGAGCAATAGAGGATGAATGGAGGGATCAAATGAGATATGCTCTTAAGAGACTATACAGAACGCCTGTGAAGACGATAATC
>JBAYNV010000060.1:0-11331 GCA_041678685.1 Clostridia bacterium | reverse complement strand
CTGATAGCTGTAATAGGGATATCTGACCTTCTTCGTATGTTTTCCATCACAGATCTGACGGACAGACTGGCAGGAAGCCTGCTTGGAGCAGGCTTCCTTGCAGTCATGGATCTTTTTTCATATATGATATTAAGAAAGGATGGTATAGGGGGAGGGGATATAAAGCTGTGTTGTTGTGCAGGCTTCCTGCTTGGCTCATACGGTATGTTTCTGACATTCGTTTTTGCTTTCCTTTATGCAGCCGTATATGTTATTTTATCCGGTAAAAAAGGTGGGGAGACATTTCCTCTGGGTCCGTTTTTATGTACTGCCATGGCTGTGGTGTATTGCTATGCAAAGACAATAATGGTAAAATGACGAAGGAAGAGGTTGCTATGACATATAACGAGGATTCACCAATAAATGCCAGAGAAGGGTATATCAATTCCTGGTATGTATTTTATGTAAAGAGCGGAGAAGAGAATAAAGCAAAAATAAATCTGGAAAAAGTATGTGAAAGCAAAAAGCTTAAAATCGACTTCGTGATCCCGTCAGTCATACGGTTTGAAAAAAAAGGCATGCAGAGGATAAGGGTCAGGAAGACTGTTTTCCCCGGATATGTTTTTGCTAACGGGAGCATAGACGTTGAAGCTTACAAATCTCTTAAAGGCATAACAGGCGTATACAGGATGTTAAGGGATAAAAACACATATGATATACTTCCTGTACCCGCAAGTGAAATGGAGCTTCTTGGAAGCCTGATGAATGTGCACGGAGTAATAGAGGCGCCGGAGATATCTTTTAAAGAAGGTCAGATCGCAGTCATAAGCAAAGGCCCTCTGGCAAGCTATAAAGGGAATATAGTAAAGGTCGACAAGCATAGGAGGAAGATAACGCTTCTCATCCCGTTTCTTGGAGAAGACAGAAAAGTGGAAGTAGGATTTTCTTTTGCGGAATATATTGAACAGGAGGCAGCAAGATGAAGAGTGGAAGTTTTTTTGCATTCATAAACAGAATAGGATACATAAACAGATGGGGTCTTATGAGGAATACCAGTTATGAGAATCTGAAGGAACACAGTTATGATGTGGCTGTGATTGCTCAGGGTCTTGCGCTCATAGGCAACGCTAAGTTCAATAAGCATTATGATGTCAATAAAATAACGGTGGGAGCTATGTTCCATGACGTTAATGAAGCGCTTACAGGGGATCTGCCTACACCTGTAAAATATGCAAATGACGAAATAGAGACTGCATACAAGAAGATAGAGGACCAGGCAATACAGAACATATTAGACATGCAGGATGATCTTATAAAAGCTCACTATATAGGTTATTTCAATCCTTCAAAGGAAGATAAGAAGATAATAAAAGCTGCGGACAAAATATCAGCTCTCATAAAATGCCAGGAAGAAAAGGATAAAGGTAATAAGGATTTCAACAGGGCTTATGAAGCGACAAAGAAAAGTATAGAAAACAGCGATTTAGAGGAAGTTAAGTACTTTATGGAACATATGATGCCCTTCTATAGCCTGAATTTGGACGATTTTCTGGAATGACAGACGAGCAAACGGAAGCAATAACGAGCATTTGAGAGTAAAAAAAAGATTCAAAGAGATATATAAAAAAAGTGTTGACATCAAACGATATATATATTAAAATATGCAATGCCGTGAGAAAACGGCATTAATTATGGAGGGTGTAAACTAAGAGATGAAGACTTTTATGGCAAAAGCTGAAAGTATAGACAGAAAATGGTATCTCGTTGATGCTAAAGGCCAGACATTGGGCAGATTAGCAAGCCAGATAGCCACGGTCCTTATGGGGAAGAACAAGACGATATTCACACCGGGCGTCGACACAGGTGATTATGTAGTTGTAGTTAATGCATCGCTTGTTGAAGTTACAGGAAAGAAAAGAGTTAATAAACTTTACAGATGGCATACCGGATATATCGGCGGTTTAAAAGAAGTGCCGTTTAGAGAAATGATCGATAAGCATCCTGACAGAGTCATTATTGAAGCTGTTAAAGGTATGCTTCCAAAGAATTCATTAGGAAGACAGATGATCAAAAAGATGAAGGTTTATGGCGGTGCTGAACACGAACAACAGGCTCAGAATCCCGTTCCTTTGACTTTTAACATATAGGCGGGAGGAGTAACATATGACACAGTATTGCGGTACAGGCAGAAGAAAAAGTTCAGTGGCAAGAGTCAGACTCTTGACAGGAACAGGAACTATAACGATCAATGATAGAAATATTGATGAATACTTTGGACTTGCGACTTTAAATATAGTTGTAAACCAGCCTTTTGAATTAACAAAGCTTATGGGAAAGTACGACGTAATAGCGAATGTTAAGGGCGGTGGATTATCCGGACAGGCCGGAGCTATCAGACATGGTATCTCAAGAGCATTGCTCGAAGCAAATCCTGACTTAAGAGGAGAACTCAAAAAAGCCGGATTCCTTAGCAGAGATTCAAGAATGAAAGAAAGAAAGAAACCGGGTCTCAAAAAAGCAAGAAAAGCTTCACAGTTCAGCAAGAGATAATATTTACGTTATACAGTATAAAGAAACAACTAAGAAGGCATCCTTCCCGATCATACGGGAGGATGCCTCTTTTTTATATACTATTTTTTCTATGTAATTTTTGCTTAAGTACCGTAAATCCCGAATTAACTCCGATGATCACTATGAAGATCTCCAACCGGCCAAGTATCATGCCAAGCATCTCTATGATAAGAGTTCCTGCACCGGTGGCAGGATTGGTGATGCCGATTGACAGACCGACAGTTCCTAATGCCGATGCAAATTCGAACATGGCCTCAGTAAGTGAACAATCAGCGGTGAGCGTAAGAAGTGATGTACCAATCACATAGAGGACGAGGTAACATGCTATAAAACCGGTTATATCCGTCGCCAATGGCGCATCTATGGGAGTCTTACCCTGAGCTTTTATATAATAAGGCGCTTCTACGCTTCTTGGAGGTAAAATCCGCTTCCGTATATTCTGTATCGTGATACGCAGCATGAGGTAAACACGTGAAAGCTTGATACCTCCGGCTGTCGACCCGATCCCGCCTCCTATGAGCATCATCAGGATCAGTATGCCGATCGCAAGAGGCGGCCAGGATGTATAACTCATCGTGGAATAACCTGTCGTGGAAAGCGCTGATGAGACATCGAAAAGAGCTCTGCGCAATGCTTCTCCAAGGCTCATATTCATGCCTGTTATGAGCGAAACAGCCGTGATCGGCACAAATACAAGGAGCAGTCCGAACATGAACTTTACTTCACTGACTTTCATGGCCTGACGCAGTTTCCCCTTTGCAAGCAACAGCAGCACGGCAAAGTTAGTTGTACCGATGAGCATAAGAATGACTGTTATGATTTCAATGGAAAAACTATTGTATTCGCCTATACTGTTCAGTTTAGTTGAAAAACCACCGGTCGACAGTGCGCACATCGTATGATTTATCGCATCAAACCAACTCATTCCGGCAATTACATAAGCCACCGTACCAATGATCAGAAAACCGACATATATGAGGCAGATCGCCTGAGCGGTCTTTTTAAGATTAGGCATGAGCTTGTCCGGATGGCCTTCAGCATTGTACAGATTCATGGACTGCTTATCCTGGATAAGCATGACCATCATCATCACAAAACCAAGACCACCGCAGAATTGCATGAAGCTCCTGTAAAAAAGCATGATATTCGAAGTCGCCAATACATCCAATACCGAAAGACCTGTTGTTGTCCATCCGCTGACTGCTTCAAACAATGCCTGAACGAATGTGAGCTGCCCGCTAATTATGAATGGAAAGGCTCCGACAAGGATACCCCAACCCCATGCGAAAAGTACGGTAAGACTGCTTTTTTGCATCGAAGAGCGCCATTCGTATTTTGAATCATCTCTTTTACTTACAGAACAGGCGATTACACCTGCTGCTATCGATCCAAATGCAGGAAGAATAAATGAAAAAGTATAGATCCTGTCTTGTGGATAAAAAAGCAGCATGATAAGGGGTATGAAAACCAACAGACCTATCAGTATCATGAATTTGCCGATATTGCTTCGATTTAAAAATTTACTGATCATGTTGATCACCGCCCCGTCAATTCCCTGATGGCTGCTACTTCCTGCTTATCGGAGGAGATAAGTATAAGCATATCCCCCGCAAGAATTCTAGTGTCACCTCTTGGGACCATAGTCATATCGCCACGAAGGATGCATCCCACAATGACCTGCTTTGGAAGATTTATCTCCCACAATTTTTTACCGACGACCGGTGCGGTACCGAGGATAGGGACTTCAGCAATATTGATGCGTCCTTCACCGATAGGGACCAGAGTAGCTATTTTGTCAACGAAAGCCTGCTGCTCAATAATGCCTGTAATGGCGGTAGTTGCGCAGACAACGCTGTCTATACCCATTTTGTAAAAGAAGGCAGTTTTTTTTGGATCCGTCAAAAGTGAGACAGTTTTCTTTACGTGGAATTTCTTTTTACATAACTCACATATGACCAGATTATCTTCATCTTTTAATGTCAATGCGATCGCGATATCCGCATCGGAGGCGCAGGCATCTTCAAGAACAAACGGCCTTGTGCCGTCACCATTGATCACAGTAAGTTTGTCTATCTCTGCCAGTTTAAGACAGTCCTCATATGTTTCATTAATGACTGTTACATGATATCCGTTTTTTAACAGAGAGATAGCGAGAGATTGAGCTTTACTTCTTCCTCCGACTAATAGAACTTTCGTATTCATTGATCTACCTCACTTGAAACAGCTTCTGATGTACTCATCTCAGCTAAGATCCTGTTGATTTCTTTTGCGGACAAAACTGCCGGACAAATCGTATCAATACCGAATTCACGGTAGACACACTCTCTTTCCGGATCCTGAAGCCTAGAAATGACGCATTTTATCTGAAATAAATCGCGGGCGATCAGGGCTACCATAATGTTTATATTGTCATTGTCTGTTACAGAAACGACAACACTTGCATTATCGATCTGCGCTTCCTGCAGAATATCAAAATCAGTTGCGTCACCGATTATGGAGATCCCTCCGAATGAAGGCGAAAGTTTACGGAATGCATCCTTGTTCTTGTCAATGATCAATACATTCCTGCCTTCATCGGAAATCGTGTTTGCTAAATTTGCTCCGAGCCTTCCGCAGCCTACGATTATTGTATAATCCTTATTTCCTTTTTCATTTTTAAATAGTTGCATTTTCAGTGCCTCCTGATGATATGACCGATCCTATGATGTTGTATCAAAAGTTATAGCTGCTATATTTACCATTTTTGCTTTCCGCTTCTAAATCACTTTCGCAGTATACACACAAGCCATTGGATAAAAATGTTCCGTAACAATCAAGATTCAGTCTGGCTGGTATATAAGTAGGGTCAAGCACCCATGCTGCACGAAAATGCTTCATTGCCATCAGGTGGTCTCCTTTTTTTTCAAGCAGGATACCAAACAGATTATGCGGTTCCGGTGCATGAGGATATTTTTCCATGGCACAGCAGATCAGATTTTCACACTTCTCATAATTCTGTGTATTTATGAGTTCCTTAACTGTATTGCATAACGCACCAAGATCATTTGTATCCTTTATCATTTCTTTTACTTCCATTTCTCTATACCTCCTTCAAAGCATATAGATCGTCTTGCATGACAATCGTAACAGGATAGCTGTGAGAGCGGTGTGAGGAATCTGTGATCTGTGTGAGAAAGCTGTGAGGATACAAAAAAACCGTTTTCAAACTGAAAAACGGTTCATATATCATAATATCATTACATCCTATTCATCTGAAAGCCGGTATCCTACACCGATCTCAGTAAGAATATAACGCGGTTTTGCCGGGTTTTTTTCGATCCTGCGTCTAAGAGATGCCATCAGAGCGCGAAGAGCCTGCGTATCTGACCCATATGCTATACCGTAAATTTCTCTGATAATATATCTGGTAGTCAGAACCTTACCGATATTACGGAAAAACAGGGAAAGCAGATTATACTCCATCGGTGTTACATGCAGTTCATCATCATTAAGATAAACCGCATGCTTTTCGAGATTGATCATGAGTTTCCCGACTTCAAGGCTTGTCTGTTGTTTCGTTGTACTGGATCTGTGCAGATGCCGCAGTGCGACCCTGATGCGTGCCAGCAGTTCTGTAGCTGAAAAAGGTTTCGTCAGATAATCGTCAGCTCCGCTGTCCAATGCTGCTGCTTTTTCTTTATCCTGATCACGGGCGGAGACGACAATAATAGGCATTTCCGACCACTCACGGATTTTCTTAATGACCTCCATGCCATCAAAATCCGGTAACCCAAGGTCCAGCAGCATAAGGTCGATCTGTTCTGAAACAAGTATAGACAATGCGCCTTGAGCCGTCCCGGCTGATGTACAGCCAAAACCTTCCTGCTTCAGCGAATAGCCGATGAAATTTCTGATTTGCTGATCATCCTCGACGATCAGTATCTGTTCATTTCTATTCTCCATATCTAAGCCTCCATCGGTAATGTAAAAATAAACTCAGCGCCTTGCCCGTCTATACGATTATGCCCATCGATCGTTCCGCCGTGCGCTTTGACGATCGCTTCGCAGATGGTCAGTCCCAGGCCTATACCCCGCTGCGAGTCGCCTCGCCCTGATCGGGTAGTATAAAACATCTTAAAGATATTTGGTAAGTCCGATGATGCGATTCCACACCCACGGTCTGCAATTAAGAACACAGCCTTGTTGCCATCTTCCATTGCCGTAATGCAGATCTCACGATCTGATGGCGTATGCTTGATCGCATTGTCAAGTAAATTGACCAGAACCTGTTCGATCAGTTTGGCATCCATTGGTACGATCAATACTTCGTCAGGGATCTTTACAGTGATCTCATATTCAGGATACCTTTTTGTTATATGCCCGATCGCTCCGCCTATAACTTCTTCAACAGCTTCCGGTTGTTTGGTAATAGTCAGTCTGCCATCCTGTAAACGGGTGAGGCTTAAGATGTTCTCTACAAGCGAATGAAGCCAGTCTGCATCCTTATGAATATCCATTACCATCACGTATCTTGGATCATCTTTATCAGTCATATCCATGAGCATCTCGGATGTACCCATGATACCGGAGAGGGGTGTTCGAAGATCATGTGAGATGGCACGTAAAAGATTACCCCTGTATCGTTCCTGCACAGTTTCTTCTCTTGACTTCTGTTGCTCCTGTACACTGAAAAAACGATCCATGGCAAGTGCCGTACTCTCGATCATTGAGCGTAAGAGACGCTTCAGAGGCTCGCTCATGGTCACAGCAGTCTCCTTGGGTATCCTCAATATCCCAAGAATGGTTTCCCTGCCATAGACAGGCCAGTCATAGAATTCCTCGCCCACATCATACGCGTCTCGAAGTCCATCGATACGGTGCTTCAGATCTGCCGTATCGTCTACCTTGCGCCATACCTGCTTGCCTTCGCTTTGTTGCTGTATAAAACTCTGTTCAGGCTGGCCGCTTTCGTCAAAACACAGAAAGCCGGCACGGCAGTTCATGATACTGCTGATGGTATCAGTGGTTATGCCTGCGATATCATATATATCAGCTGCGTCAGTAAGCTTGTTCGTAAGGTGAAAAAGAGCGACTGATTCCGCTTCTTTTTCCTTTGCCTCCAAAGCATTTTGCTTGACTTTGGAAGTCAGAGCGCTGGTGATAAAGGCAGTGACTGTCATGATCATAAAAGTGATCAGATAACTTGGATCATTGACAGAGAGAGTGTAGTACGGTTTGGTGAAGAAGTAGTTGAATGCAATTGTAGCAATTACCGATGCCGCTATCCCATATGCGTAACCACGTGTAAATCTTGCAATGATGAGGATCGAGAGAAGATATACTATAACGATATTCGTTTCAGGGAAGCCGCTCATTTTAAATATCCAGCCTATACCGGTCGCAGCGGTAACGATCGCCACTGTTATCAGCATGTGAATGAGGATCCTTCTATATTTAGCATTTTTTACGACTGCCACTTTTTCTGCCTTCCCGCATACGGTGATCGACCGTTTGATATTTATGCTTATTTTATTTCATTCTCCCGAAATATGCAAATACCGATACGCATTGTTCCAAACAGTTTCCTTCTTGCCTATATCGGCCGATTAACATACAATAGATACAGGAGATATTAAGATCCATGGATAGAAAAACATATGTGATGGTCACGGAAAATGAAGAGAGGACTATAAGGCTGGGAAAGATAATGGCGGCGGTTTTCATGAACTGCGTCATATCGGTAACAGGCGATCTCGGTGCAGGGAAGACCCATCTTGCAAAGGGTATAGCTCTTGGAATGGGGATCACAAGGCACATCACGAGCCCGACTTTCAACATACTGAACATATATGAAAAAGATGGGATAGTATTCAACCATATGGACGCATACAGGCTTACAGGTCCTGATATGGCTTACGATACAGGGATAGAGGATATACTTGAGCCTAACGGGATCACTCTCATAGAATGGGCTGAAAAAATAGCTGATGTACTTCCTGATGACAGAGTGAATATATACATAGAAAAGACGGACGACGAAGATAAGAGGATGATGTTCATAACAGCAGAAAGCACAAAAATAGAAAGAATGGCAGAATTGATACATGATAATACTGACAGGTGATACATGTCTGAAAAGCGCAAGCGTCGCGGTGGTCAAGGATAGCGTACTGCTTGCTTCGGATCAGTCGGTAAGCGGAAGAAATCATTCCGTAGTATTTGCGGATATGGTCAGAAAAACGGTGAAAGATGCAGGGCTTGCCTTTTCTGATATGGACAGGATCGCATGCGTGTACGGACCCGGTTCCTTTACCGGAGTACGCATAGGGCTTACATTCATGAAGACTCTTGCATACAGTCTTGGCAGGGAATTTCATACATTGAATACACTGGATGTCCTGGCAAACTGTGAAAAACCGGTTACTGATGTGATATCGGTCCCTATGATATGTGCACGCAACAACGAAGTATTTACCGCCATATACAGAATGAACGGTGACAGATATGAAAAGATCAGCATGTACAAAGCAGTCGATATCAATGTCCTAAAAGATGAATTGCTTCTTATGACAAAAGAGGATATCAATGTGAAGATAATGTTATCAGGAGACGCACAGCCTATGTATTATGAGAGGTTCATGCATATTTTCGATGGCAGAATGATCCCGTTTTCAGAGTCGCATACATATCCGGATACATACAGGGCTTCGCTGCTTTTATCGTCTGATACCGAAAGCGATCCGATGAACAGCGAACCTTTTTACCTTCGTGAATCGGGAGCTGTCAGAATGAAGACAGGTAATAAATGAAAATAACGATACAGAAAGCGCTTGAACAGGACGTTGAGTCCATAAACATCATAGAACAGGAGTCATTTAAAACTCCATGGTCATACCAGAGCCTGTTTGAAGACATATGCCAGACGGAGCTTGCATATTACCTGACCGCTAAAACCGAAGATAGGAAAGTCATAGGATATATCGGGATGTGGCACGTGCTGGATGAAGCCCATATAACCAATGTCGCGGTAGATAAGGATCACAGAAAGATAGGAGTAGGAACAGCTCTTTTAAAAGCTCTGATAGACTATTCGAAAGAAGCCGGGATAAAAAGGATGACTCTTGAAGTACGTGAGAATAACGTATACGCACTGAAACTTTATGAAAACCTGGGATTTGTAAGCTATGGTAAAAGAAAAGGTTATTATCAGGATACAGGCGAAGATGCGGTCATAATGTGGAAAGAACTGTTTGGCCCGACAGGAAAACCAGAGGATATATTTTAATGGAAAATAGCAATATCGCTTACCTGATCACGACATTACCGGAAAGACCGGGCGTATATCTGATGAAAGATGCCAAAAACATCACGATATATGTAGGTAAGGCAGTCAATCTGAAGAACCGTGTTTCTTCATATTTCATCAACTCATCCGGTCACACGGCAAAAACCAGAAAAATGGTTAGCACCGTACATACTTTCGAATATATCATTCTAGACAACGAAAGGCAGGCATTTCTGACCGAATGCGATCTTATAAAATCCCTGCGGCCGCAGTACAACATATTATTGAAGGATGATAAGTCATATCCATATATAAAAGTAACGGTGAAAGATAAATATCCCGGGATATATGTTACAAGAAACAGATTTGAAAAGGACTGCAGATATTTCGGCCCTTTCCCTAAAAGAGTTTCAAAGAAATACACTGTGCCGCTTTTACAGAGCGCATTTCCTATACGGTCCTGCCGTACGATGTGTAAAAGGCCGTGTCTGAATTATGACATACATTTATGCCTTGCACCTTGTGCCGGTAAATGTACGGATATGAAATACAGCGAGACTGTCGATGCTCTCATTAAGTTCCTGTCCGGAGGCAGAAATGCCCTGATGGATGAGTATAAGGGAAAAATGCAGAATGAAGCGGATGAATTGAATTTTGAAAGGGCAGCATATTACAGGGACAGGATAAATTCGCTTGTGACTATAACGGACTGTTACTCACTGAATACTGATGAGGATTCCACAGATGTGATCGCTTATGCAAGGCAGGGCAACTTCATATCCTTCTTTATCATGTTCATCAGAAAAGGCACCGTATCGGATAAGAGAACGGTAAATATCCGTCAGGAGAGAGTGGAGGATACCGATGTCGGGTACGAATTTCTAAGGCAGTTCTACGACAACAATATCCCAAAACGCATAGTATTCAGTAATGATCTTTCAAACAGGGAAGATATGGAAGTATGGCTGTCTTCCACAGCCGGCAGAAAAGTTGAAATAGTAGTCCCGAAGAAAGGCAAATACAAAAAACTTGCGGATACTGCATATGGAAATGCGGTTACCACGCTGGAGATATTCATAGGTCAGACAAAGGACTCAGCCGATGTGAGCCCGGTATATTCACTTACTTCCGCCCTGAAACTTGAGACAGTTCCCGATGTCATAGAGGCATATGACATATCCAATCTTGCAGGGTCGGATACGGTAGGAGCCAAAGTCCTGTTCCGTGAAGGGATACCGGACAAGAGCGGGTACAGAAGATATGAGATACATAACGGTAAGAAATATTCTGATACCGATGCTTTAAGGGAAGTCCTGAGCCGCAGGATGAAAAGCGGCGATCTTCCGGAACTGATCCTTGTGGATGGCGGCATGAACCAGGTGAATGCGATAAAGGATATAGTATCGGACATACCTGTTGCCGGAATGGTAAAAGACAGCAATCACAGGACAAGAGCGCTTGTGTATGATGATATGGAGTATGACCTCAATGAAGACAGGAACCTGTTCGTATTTATT
>JBAYNV010000059.1:0-11540 GCA_041678685.1 Clostridia bacterium | reverse complement strand
GTGCATCAATGCTCCCCCCGCATTGATGCACTGGTATTCTCCTATCTGTTCTAATTATTCTTCCTTTTTTCTTTCTTTTTCTTTACTTACAAAATTATTTTTCCCAAAACTCTTTACACTAAGAAAAACATGAATATTATAGTGTGAAATCGATCTGTGATGTATTTGCAATGGTTGCCATATATCCATCGGATCTTAGTTTTTTGATCGTCTCGTCATCTATACCTGTTTTGATCTTAAAATCGCTTATAGATATATATGGTTTGTTCTTGAATATTTTTTCTCTTATATCCTTATTTAAATAAAATATCACAGAAAGAGGTTCCAGTATATTTTTTGTACCAGTATCTCTGATATATCTCTCACTTTCAGAATTATTGATATTTGCTTTAATCAACGTATACTCATCTTTGAATTTATCAAGATCCTTATATCTGTTTATATATTCGAGTATGAACTCATCCCTGTAATTGTCCATAAACCATTTTATAATAAGCATATTCCTGGCACGTATTTCCGCCTCGTCATAAGATATGCATTTTTTTATTTTCCTTTTCGATTCCTTTATCATGTCACTATCGTTTTCATTTGCACTATATTCATAATCAAAGCATATTACCTCGTCAATATCAGCGAGTCTTTCATGGATCAGTCTTTCCGCATTGTCATACCATGTACCCTCTCCATATACAAGACCTATACATCTTAAATATTCATTTTCGGATATAGGCTTCATTCTGGAAAATACATCTATCACCTTGTTATCATTTGTACAAGACATCACATCTGTTTTTATTATTTTTTCCAGTTCCTCATCACCGGGTAATTTATTCACACTACGGTATAAGTTACTGATCATGGAAACATCTTCATCTTTAGCCAATATGAAGGTTACAAAATATTCTTCTAATTTTTCAGTACTGTAAACGGTGGTTATTTTATCTTCTTGTAATTTTAGCGGTGTAAAATCATATATATTGTATTTATCCGGAATAATGAAAACAGAGATCTGATCACCCTGATCTACGAAAAACGGTTTTAAATCAATATCCATGTTCTTTATGATTTTACAGACATCATCAGACTTATCTACTGGTATGTGTATTTTGAATATACCTTTTTCTTTGTTTGATAATCTTTTAAAAACGCTATTGTTTATCAGATTCATTATATATGGGACATCACATTTTTCGATATCGTACCACAAATGCTCTTTATCAAAGACATTCAATATATCATTTATATATAAAGGTAAATAGGTAGTTGCAGAATTAACCAGATGATCATATTCCCTACTGAAATTTTCAGATTTATTATCGAATTTTAGCAACCTTGTTTTATCCATCATATTTCCGACTTTACCTGTATTAGCGACGGGTTCCATGTCGTCTATTTCGTTGACTATTTTTCTTGGATCATCAAGAACCACTTTACGTAAATCATCCTTATCAAAATATGAAAACTCCGATAGCATCTCATTTGTCGTTAACAGGTCCCTTTTTGTAACTTCCTTTGTACAGCATGTGGCAATTACGAACTTATTCAATTCACGTCCTATTTTTAGTATGTATTTATTAAAATTATGCAGCTCATTAATGTTTTTAATGATTTTTCTTTCTTTTAATATATCAACAGCTTTATTTGAAAGAATATTGAAGTAATCATAAAACTTCACTTCTGATAAGATGCTCGTATCATCATAATCAGCAAAAAGCATCTCATAAAGCTCACCATGCTCATCACCTGAACCAAAAAACAAACCTTGTTTATGTGCTTCAAGATAACTTTTCGGGATGATGTTCCATTTACAGTTTTTCTTTGTAAGTATTTTGTATAAATTATTCAGTCCGATTTTTGATTTGACTAATATATTAACATTATAGGTATTAAATCCGTCATTTAAGGTATTCTTATCAGCTATATATATACAGATATCTTCATATGAAGTAAATTGCTTTTTCAGAATAGATACTGCATTTATAACAGCCTCTGACATTTTGTCTCTGCCTGCATTCAGTTTTAAGTACAGTGAATTCAATGTATAATTCTTGTTCTCCACAGCTTCGAAAACTTTCTTTATATTGACTATTGTTAATCCGCTTTTTGAAATACCGGATATATCTTCATCGTTTTCATTATTTACAAACATTATTAACGGTTTTTGCCTGCAAAATTCTCTTATACCTATATAATCATTCTTCTTAAGGCAGACTTTATCAGCAGCTTCATTATATAAAATATCAGTGATGAGAATATTACCATCCGTGATTTCACCGATACATAAATAACTATCTATGATCGTTTTATCCGGATTGAAAATCGCAGTACTGTCATCAAATAATATTTTTTCTGATACGCCGTAAACCGGTTTTATGTCATATTTGTTTTTTTTGATCAAATCATGTATTTCAATAAATGATCCTATACTTCCAAATGATGTGATACCGAATGCTTCATGCTTCCATTTTGAAAGAGTTTTCATAAGTACATCCGTATTTATATTATTCGTGTCGATATTCAACTCGATCCTTTTCTGCTTTGCTTTATCTGTTCTGCCGCCAAGTTTCAATTCGTGTACACTGCTGACATTAACAAAATATGATTGTGACATTTTTTCAGCCTGATGCCTTCCCTTAACAAACACATATCTGTTTTCAATAAGCAGTTGCTGAAGTTTTTCTATCTTGGGATCACCGGCACGGCAGAATTTTTTACATATGATACGTCCTGACATATCATTGAGTTCAAACTCAAATATATGCCAAAATTCATATGGATGTTCCTTGATAAATGTTATAATACCTTCTATGCATACATTGATCACATTACTATCCAGCTCGTCTATTCTGCGGATACTATTACTTTCATCTGTCTCATCGTCTTCAACTTCAGATACTTTTCCCGTGTATACCACTTTATCTGCTTCTGATTGTATTGAATCCCATGATGATTTAAGTATCTGGCCTGCTTTTTCATTGTCGACTTTTTTAATACTAAAATGTATTTTACAGTCGATCCTTTGTTCATTTTTTTTAAAATATGATTTTACTTCATCGATATCTACAATATTAAATACTATCTCAGGTATATTTATCTCAGCATTTTCATTTTTAATATCAATGCTTATCAGGTCTTTATATAATATCAGACTCCGAAACTCATTAAAAAGATTCTCAAATATATCCATAGTAAATGACCGTATCGAAGATTCATTTAAATTTACACATATGATATTAAGAAATGCTTTTGTATAATCGATCTGTATCTTAAGATCGTTAATTATATCTGTAATCAATTTTTCTTCTTCAGAATAGAAAACGTATCTATCGGAATCGATATCGAAATTTAATACTTTGGATTCTTTATCAAATCTGATTTTCTTGATATGCAGGAAATCTAGCATTTATCTATCTCACTCAACAGTTCCTGAATTATATTTTCTTCTCTTATAGTTCTTAATAAAACACCTTTCTTAAATAGTACTGCTTTACCGTCCCCTCCGGCAATTCCTATATCAGCATATTTAGATTCATTTATACCATTTACGGCACATCCCATAACAGCAATATCAAGATTTTTTGTTATATGCTTCGTTTTCTCTTCTATTTCATTTGAAAGTTTTATCACATCTATTCTGGTTCTGCCACATGTTGGGCAGCTTATAACATTTATCCCATTTTTTCTTACTCTCATAGCTCTCAGTATCTGTTTAGCTACTATTACTTCGTTTACGGGATCATCTGTCAGTGAAACCCTTATGGTATCTCCTATTCCTTCATTTAATAATATTCCTAATGCTATTGATGATTTTACTGTGCCGTTTATAAGTGTACCTGCTTCTGTTACGCCTACATGCAAAGGATAGTTAAACTCCTTATCAAGCATTTTGTATATTTCTACCGTATTTATAGTATCGGATGATTTAGCAGATATCACTATATCATCAAAACCCATTTCATTTATGGTATCAACTTGTGTTTTTACTGCTTCTCTTACTGCATCAACAGTAGGTCCGCCATATTTTTTATATAGATCATCCGGAAGAGAACCTACATTCACACCTACTCTTATCGGTACCGAAAATTCCCTTGCTGTATCAATCACTTCTTTTACTTTGTCTTTAGATCCTATATTACCGGGATTGATTCTGATCTTATCTATTCCATTTTTAATGCTTAAGACTGCCAACCTGTGATCATAATGTATATCAGCAACAAGCGGTATCTTAGTATTTTTCTTAAAGATTTTTATATTATCTGCACATTCACTGTCAAAGACTGAGATCCTTACTATATCACATCCATTAGCTTCTAAATCCTTTATCTGCCTGATAGTGGCCTCAACATTTCTTGTATCAGTATTTGTCATGGATTGAATAGCGATATCTTTTATACCGCCAATGATCAGATCACCTATTTTTATTTCCTTTTTAATGTGTCTGTTATCTGTAGGACTCATCCTTTTATCAACCTCATGATATCATTGAATGTTGTCAATACAAGTATAAGTAAGAGAATTACAAATCCTGCGATAGTAACATATTTCATTTTATTCTGATTAAAAGGTTTACCTTTTATCCATTCGATCACATGGATCACGACCTTGCTTCCATCCAGTGCAGGAAAAGGTATCAGATTCATGGTTCCCAGATTGATCGATATAAATGCCATCATATTGCATAAGTTTATGATAAATAGCACGAATGTAGGCTGTTTGATCTGCTCTCCAATAGTCGATATTATACCTACAGGCCCCATCATATCTGATAACTTTACAATACCTGTTATCATCCATACTATTGATAATATTACTGTTTTCACTACAGTAAATGAATATGTGATCGCGTGACTGACTGCTTGAAAGAAATTGATTTCTGTAGCATAGTAATATACGCCTATATCAACATATTCCGTACTATACGACTCAATCGTATCAAATATAAATGTCACTTCTGCTCCAACACGAAGCACTGTAACTTTTATACTGCCAACACCATTCTTTTTTACCAGTTCTGATAATTCATTAATATTTGAAACACTTTCATCATTGATAGCAATGATCTCATCATTAGCCCTCAAACCTGCGATGTATCCGTTTGAATCTTCATCGATCGTTGCAACTAATGTTGTTCCGCTTTGTGTTGTGATATCCAATAGTATTCTTGTCCCACCCATTTGTATGGGATTCACTGTTACAGAATATATCTTTCCATCTCTTTTGTACTTAACGATCACATCGTCTTCCTCTTTAAGAGGATAAAGTATCATTGTGATATCGCTTGGGTCATTAACATTCTGCCCGTTTATTGATATTATTTCATCTCCGTCCATTAATCCCTGCTCATATAAAGGGGATCCTTTTTCAAATACAGTATTTGTGTCCAATGCATATCCGGTAGATGCAAACAAGATCGTAAGAACAAGAAATGCAAACACTATATTAAAAAAAGGTCCGGCAAGTGCGACAAGCAGCTTTTTATATGGTTTTGCACTGGAATAGGATGTAGGGCTCTGCACATTTTCTTCTTCGCCTTCCATGGCAACGAATCCGCCTATAGGTATTGCCCTTATACTGTATATCGTTCCATTTTTCTCCCTACTGAAAATCTTTGGACCCATGAAAAGTCCAAATTCCAAAACTCTTATTCCACATGCTTTGGCAAGCAGGAAATGTCCTGTTTCATGTACGATAATTATTATGCTTAATGCCAACAATGCTATTAATATACTTACAAATGTACTCAACTTATCTCCTTTGTATCATATGCGTATTTCTTTGCCCATCTATCGATTTCAATTATATCATCAATATCTTCCGCATCCCTGTTTTTATATGAATTCAATACTTTTTCCAGTGTTTCAGCTATTGCTAAAAACGATATTTCTCCTGACAGAAACTTATCAACACATACATCATTTGCACCATTGATCACAGTACCAAGTGTACCTCCGTTTTTAACTGCATCAAAAGCCAACTTCAGACATTTGAATTTTACCATATCAGGTTTAAAAAATGTTAGCGAATAATTAGTTATATCCAGCTCCTCAAAGTCATTTTGGATCCTTTTTGGATATGTCAAGGCGTATTGAATGGCGATTTTCATATCACAGGAGCTTAACTGAGCCTTAAAACTATTATCTTCATACTCGACCATTGAATGTATTATGCTTTCCGGATGAATTACAACATTTATCCTGTCATAAGGAAGAGCATATAATTTTGACGCCTCGATAACTTCAAAACCCTTATTCATTAAAGTTGCGCTATCAATCGTGATTTTTTTACCCATTTTCCAATTAGGATGATTCAGAGCGTCATTTAAAGTTACATTCTTAAGCATTTCAATACTGTACTCTCTAAATGGACCTCCGCTCGCTGTTAAGTGTATTTTCTTTATTTTATTTTCCTCAAGACACTGTAATATAGCTCCGTGTTCAGAATCAATCGGGATAATTTCACATCCTAGTTTTTTAGCTCTGCCAAGTATCAAGTCGCCTGCAGCAACTACTGTCTCTTTATTTGCCAAAGCAAGCCTTTTACAATTTTCCAACGCATAATATGAAGGTTCAATGCCATCACTTCCCACAAGAGCATTAACAATGATGTCCGCACCACAATTTAAAATACATTTTATATTTGCATCCTTGCCTCTAAAAACATGTGCTATTAAATTATTATTCATTCCAATAAAATTATCTGCACTTGATTCATCGCAAATCCCGATATATTTGATATGATCAGTAATATCAGCATCGTTATATATCCTGCTTAGTTCCGAATAATTTTTATTGCATGTCACTGCAACTATTTCATAACCAAGATTCTTGCAGACGATAACTGTGTTCATACCAATAGAACCTGTTACACCAAGTATACATATCCTCTTCATGATAATCCCGCCAGAACGAATATGAGATAAACTGAAGGTAATATGAATAAAATAGAATCAAGCCGGTCTATAGCTCCTCCATGACCCGGCATGATCGTTCCAAAATCCTTGACATTGAATTCTCTTTTTATATAAGAAGCGCACCAGTCACCGAATTGGCTGAAAATACCGCATGGGATATATAGTACTAATAATACATACCAAGGTATATAGATATCACATAACCTATTTATGATCAGTGTATAAATAGTTATCATTATTACAGACCCGACAAAACCGCCTATAGCACCTTCTACCGTTTTATGCGGACTGACTTCAGGTATAATTTTTCTCTTACCAAATTTCCTGCCTATAAGAAATGCCCAAAGATCACAGCCAAGAGCTCCAAGCCATACATATACAAAAAGAAGCTTACCATTTTGCATATTCAGAATCAGTGTTATGAATGAAAAAAGAATCACAGTATATAAATATCCGAATATGGTAAAGGATACTTCTTTAAATGATTTGATCTTATAAAATACAGAAGCAGTTAAAATAGTAAGCGCAAAGAAAATCGTTAGTAATATGTTAATCGTATACAAGTACTCACGCGGTATGATGCCGACTTCCAGTATTAAGAAAAGATTCAAATAATACGATGCTGTAAAAAGACAGCATATAATATAATAACCCTTTGTTACTTTTTCATTTGTTACCCTCAGAAACTCTAGAAACATCATTGCAGAAATCAAAAATAACATGATATATAACGGTATATCAGGTAGAATATATAATAGAAAAAGAAGCATCAACGCTATAAGAGAACTAATCACTCGTTTTTTCATCAGTTCTGCCTCCATATCTCCTTTGTCTGATATTATAGTCTTCTATTGCTATTAGAAGATCATTTATCGTAAAATCCGGCCAGAGAATATCAGAGTACCAAAATTCAGAATAGGATGCCTGATATAATAAGAAATTAGACAATCTCTTCTCTCCGCTTGGCCTTATTATAAGATCAGGATCCGGGATATCACTTGTATATAAATACCTGCTTATAAGATCTTCATCTATTTTTCCCATATCCAACCTGCCATCTTTCACATCTTTGGCAATGTTTTTAGCTGCGTTAGCGATCTCTTCTCTTCCACCATAGTTAATAGCGATGACGAATACAAGCCCTGTTTTATCCTTGGTGATGTTTTCTATCCGGTCCATGCTCCTAAGCATGCTTTTCTTAAGTTTATCACGTGATCCGATGAATCTTATGCGAATGTTTGATTTTTCGATTTTACCCGAAGTATCATGCAGATAATTTTCAAGCAGCATCATAAGGTAATCGACCTCGGCTTTTGGTCTTGACCAGTTTTCTGTAGAAAATGTATATACTGTAACGTATTTTATACCTATCTTGTCGCATTCTTCAATCAGATTTTGTATAGCATCCGCACCGCATTTATGCCCATAACTGACAGGTTTATTTCTAAGCTTCGCCCAGCGTCCGTTTCCATCCATTATTATAGCTATATGATTCGGTAATAGCATTATAGTATCCAATCTATGATTTTGATGTAACTTAACATTTATCAGATTTCCATGATCTCAGTTGTTTTGTTTTTGATAACATCATCAATTTCAATAATATATGCGTCGGTAAGGTCCTGAATATCTTTTTCTATCATTGAATAATCATCTTCAGTTATAATTGAATCTTTTCTTTGTTTCTTGTAATATTCAATATCATCTCTTCTAAGGTTACGTATCTTTACTTTTACTTCCTCACCATAAACTTTAACTTTCTTGACCAGTTCATTCCTTCTTTCCTGAGACAACACAGGAAATACCAGCCTTATTACTCTTCCATCGCTCTGAGGTGTAATACCTATATCTGAAGCAAGTATCGCTTTCTCAACAGACTTAAGAAGTGTGGAATCCCAAGGTTGAATGACCAGAAGCCTGGCTTCAGGTGATGAAATATTTCCGATCTGTGACAGAGGTGTTTTCTGTCCATAGTAATCAACAAGAAGTCCATTCAATACCGCAGGATTTGCTCTTCCGGCTCTGATAGTTGCAATATGTTCCTGAAAAATACTTATTGCTTCTGACATCATATCGGTGGTTTTTTTATAATCATCTTTGTTTATCATAATGATACTCCTCTGTGTATTTACTGATAACTATATTCTACACAATCTATCGTTATTTTTCAATAATGGTTCCGATATTTTTACCATCTATAACGCTAACGATATTTTCAGGTGTCTCTAATGCAAAAAGTATTGAATTCATTGAAAACTGATCGCATAAAACAGCTGCAGCTATATCTATTACATTGAGTTGTTTGGTTATTATTTCGGAATACTTTATTTTTGCGTATTTTCTGGCATCGGGATTCGACTTTGGGTCCTTATCATATACACCATCTATATTTTTTGCATACAATATTATATCCGCATTTATTTCTATACCGCGTAATGCAGCAGCCATGTCTGTGGAAAAATATGGATTACCGGTCCCTGCTGCTAATATTGTTATAATACCTTGATCAAGATCCCTTACAGCATCATCTCTTCTATATGTTTTACAAACTTCACTCATACATATAGCTGAATAAACATCCGAATCAAGACCTTTTTTTTCAAGTGCATCTTTTAATGCAATACTGTTAATGACTGTTGCAAGCATTCCCATACTGTCTGCTCTGGATCGCAATATGCCTTTTATATCCCGTCCTCTGACGTAATTACCCGCTCCGACTACTACAGCTATTTGAATACCTTTATCATGTACCTTTTTTAATGCATTACCAATATCCGAAAGGATATCAGTATCCATTCCATAACCGTTTTTACCGGAGAACACTTCACCGCTCAATTTAATCAGAATTCTTTTATATTTCATATTTTCTCCTAAAAAAAAGGCACTTTACAGTGCCCTCTGTTACTTATTTATTTGTTTTGAAACTTCTTCTGCGAAATTTTCCTGTTTCTTCTGAAGTCCTTCTCCCATTTCATATCTGGCAAATCTTCTTACACTTATTTTTTCGCCTATTTTCTGTATAAGCTGTATAGTCATATCGTTTACAGACAAATCAGTATCCTTTATATATGGCTGATCCATTAAGCACATATCTTTATAATACTTCTCTATTCTGCCTTCAACGATCTTATCAACTATTTTTTCAGGTTTTCCTTCATTTAATGCCTGTATACGTAATATCTCTTTTTCCTTTTCGATAATTTCTGAAGGGACTTCTTCTCTTCTAACATATTCCGGTTTTGATGCGGCTATCTGCATCGCAATATTTTTAACGTAAGCTTTAAAATCATCATTGTTTGCTGCAAAATCAGTTTCTATATTTACTTCAACAAGAACACCGATCCTTCCGCCACCATGAATATATGATCCAACTATACCTTCAGAAGCTATTCTCCCAGCTTTTTTCTGAGCGTTGGCTAAACCTCTTTCCCTAAGGATATCGACAGCTTTATCAATATTACCTTGAGCATCAACCAGTGCTTTTTTGCATTCCATCATGCCTACGCCGGTTTTTTCTCTTAGATCTTTTACTGCGCTCGCACTTATCATATTTATTTCCTCCGTATTAATTATTCTGCTGCTTTTTCTGTTGCTTCAGCATTTGCTGCTTCCTCAGCAGCTTTCTTTTCGTCAGACACTCTCTTCTCATCTAACTTCGCTTTAAGTAACTGCTCTTCTGTTAATTGTGTCATATCTAATTCTTCTTCATCATTAACTGAGAAAGCTTCTCCCTGATTAGCTTCGATTACTGCATTTGCTATCACGCTTGTTATAAGCTTAACGGCTCTTATAGCATCATCATTTCCTGGAATAACATAATCTACTTCATCAGGATCACAGTTTGTGTCTATAATGGCAACTACAGGGATTTTCAATTTTCTTGCTTCTAAAACAGCATTTCTTTCCTTTTTGGGATCAACAACGAATAGTGCATTAGGTATTCCATGCATGTCTTTGATTCCACCAAGATTATTCTCAAGCTTCTCCATCTCGCTTTTAAGCTTAACAACCTCTTTTTTGGGAAGTGAATCAAATGTTCCATTTGTTTCCATTTCGTGAAGTTGTTTTAAATAGGCGATCCTTTTCTCAATTGTCTTGTAGTTTGTGAGCGTTCCGCCAAGCCATCTGGTATTTATATAATACATACCGCATCTTGTGGCTTCTTCCTGAACACATTCCTGTGCCTGTTTCTTAGTTCCTATAAAAAGAATTTCACCACCGTTTAAAACAATGTTTTTAACAAAATCATATGAGATTTCAATTTGCTTTACGGTTTTTTGTAAATCAATAATATGGATCCCATTTCTTTCCGTAAATATAAACTCTGACATTTTAGGGTTCCATCTTCTTGTTTGATGTCCAAAATGAACACCTGCTTCCAGTAACTGTTTCATTGATATAACTGACATTTCTTTCTCCTCCGTTTTTTTCTTCTGCAAACCTCATATTTTTATCCAACATTTCTGCAACGTATAAAAATCAGAATGCATGTTTTATTTTCTTTTGCATTATACCTTATATTTTATATATATGCAATATGAAAAATAAGTAAAATTGTCATAAAAAAACTCAAGTTAATTCCCAAAGTAAGTTCCACAGTGGACATAGCGGTGGAATTTAGTCTGGGAAG
>JBAYNV010000058.1:0-11808 GCA_041678685.1 Clostridia bacterium | reverse complement strand
GTATTGTCCTTGTCTGTGAATCTTATATCGAATGCATTGGCAAAACCGTCTCCGAAATAGTGGCTCGTGCCGCTTTGCAAAGCCTTCCTGTCATGCATCATGCATTCTATCGTGTATGTTTCCAGAGCTCCCGCGAATTTTTCCCTGTCGGTCTTTCTGCCTCTTACAACGGGCATCGCAAGGTATTTTTCCGCAAAATCAGCATATATTTCAAGCATGCGCCGCGTTTCTTCACGCGCTTCTTCTGCTGTAGCATGTATGGTATGGCCTTCCTGCCACAAAAATTCGCGGTGCCTTAAAAAAGGCCTTGTGGTCTTTTCCCATCTCACCACAGAACACCATTGGTTATATTTTTTGGGAAGATCCCTCCATGATTTTATTATGTTTTTGTAATGGTCGCAGAAAAGAGTCTCCGATGTAGGACGCACGCAAAGACGCTCGGTCAGCTCTTCGTTCCCTCCGACAGTTACCCATGCGACTTCGGGAGCGAAACCCTGTACATGATCCTTTTCCTTCTGAAGAAGCGATTCGGGAATGAATAGTGGCATGTATACGTTCTCGTGCCCGGTCTTTTTGAACATATCATCCAATACCTTCTGTATGTTTTCCCAGATCGCATATGCATAAGGACGCAATATGAGGCATCCCTTGACTGCCGAGTAATCTATGAGTTCTGCCTTTTTTACGACGTCAGTGTACCACCTGGCAAAATCATCTTCTCTTTTCGTTATCTGCTCTACATCCCTTTTTTCCTGCGCCATGCTATTTATCCGTATCTCCCGATCCTCTTTGTTTTTCCTTGACCATATTTATCTCGCTTGTAAAAGTGTCAAGATCGTTGAAGTGTTTATAGACAGATGCAAAACGCACATATGCGACATAGTCCACGTCTATAAGATACTCTAACACCTTATCCCCTATTTCCTTGGATGTGACCTCGCGCAAATGCTGCTTGTGAAAATCAAGTTCTATCGCGTTAACGATAGTTTCAAGCTGCGTTATCGATACAGGCCTTTTTGCGCATGCTATCATGAGCCTGTTTAAAAGCTTCTGTTTGTCGAAATTCTGTCTTGACTGGTCTTTCTTGACAACAATTAGGGGTTTTCTTTCAATATTTTCATAAGTAGTGAATCTTTCCCTGCATTTAAGGCATTCACGCCTTCTTCTTATGGCATAACCTTCTTCGCAGGGTCTGGAATCTATTACCTTATCTTCCTCATATCCGCAGTTCGGACATTTCATTGTGTGCACATCCTTTCAGATACAGTATGAAAAAAAATATCAATAATGGTCCTGTTCATTCCAATTATATTCTTTATTGATATGCCATGCAATCAGAACTGCCTTATATCTTCTGCAGTTTCGCGAACTCCATGACAAGCCTTTTTACGCCTGCAAGATCGAAATTCACTTCCACGATATCCATCCCTCCGTCATCATACAGGTCTTTTATATTTCCTTCTCCGTATTTCTTATGCACGACTCTGTCACCTATAGAGTAATCCTCTTTTTTCATCGGACTGTCGTTTCTCGAGGTAAGGCCGGGGATGTCGATCTTTTTGCCTCCGCGTGTAACTAAAGCGCTAAGATCAGTCGGAGTGAACGAATTTCTGTCTGATCCGTAATATGGCTGTTTCTGTTTCATGTGGGCTCCGCTTACAAGCAATGCAGGTATCTCCTTTAAGAATCTTGATTCCTCGCACGGTTGCGTTTTGCCGAATTTGGTCCTTTCTTCAGCATGTATGCAGTATAACTTGTCCATAGCCCTGGTAATACCAACATAACAGAGCCTTCTTTCCTCTTCCATATTGTCAGGATCCTCTGTCACCGACTGTATCGACGGGAACAGGCCTTCTTCCATGCCCACAAGGAATACGACCTTGAATTCCAGTCCTTTGGCGGAATGAAGAGTCATAATAGATACAAAATCATCCGCCTTGTCATCCTTGTCAGCGTCGGTAGCTAAAGTGACATTTTCAAGAAAAGCTGTAAGTGTGAGCAGTTGCCCGTAATCCTCTTCGTAAGACTGCTGCATAGTCACGATAGCACTTTTAAGTTCCTTTATGTTCTCTACCCGTTCTCTGCCGTTTTCCTCATCTTCGGTTTTGTAGTGCTCATCGATCTTAGTCAGCTGCAATATGATATCGTACAGCGTATCGAGTTTACCCGCTTCGTTGTACTTCTGCATTTCCTCGATTATATCCGCAAAAGCAAGAAGCTTTTCCTTAGCAGAAGACAGATCACTGAAGTGATCGGCATGCCTTATGACGTCGAATGCCGTCATATTCTCTTCTGCCGCGATGTTCTGCACTCTCTTTATCGTTGTATCCCCTATGCCCCTTTTAGGCTGGTTTATGATCCTAAAAAGCGATGCATCGTCTTGCGTACTGAAAGTCAGTCTCATGTATGCAAGCACATCCTTCACTTCCTGCCTTGAGAAGAAACTCAAACCTCCGAATATCCTGTAAGACAGACCTCTTTCTCTGAAAACCCTTTCAAAAGTCCTTGACTGCGCATTTGTCCTGTAGAGTACTGCAAAATCCTTATGAACATGTTCCCCGCTGTTTATTGACTTTGATATCTCGCTTGCGACATAGATGGCCTCATTGAGCTCGTTATACGCTTTGTATACCGTGATCTTTTCCCCGTCATCCCTGCTTGTCTTAAGACACTTGTCGGTCCTCCCCAGATTATTTTTTATGACCGCATTTGCTGCTTTCAGTATATTTGCAAATGAACGGTAATTCGTTTCCAGCTTGATCACTTTACTGTCCGGAAAATCCTTTTCGAAATTCAGTATATTTTTTATGTTCGCTCCCCTGAAACTGTATATGGACTGGTCGTCATCTCCCACAACGAACAGGTTCCTGTTCTTCATGGAAAGCATCGCGAATATCTTATACTGGGCTATATTCGTATCCTGGAATTCGTCTATCATTATGTATTTGAATATATTCTGGAAATGTCCCAATATATCCTCGTTATTCTTAAAAAGATAGTATGTATTGAATATGATGTCATCAAAGTCCATCGCATTGTATTCCATGAGCTTCTTCTGATAAAGCTCATATATCGTACCTATGACTTTAAGCTGGAAATCATATGCATGCATCGACTGGTATTTTTTAGGATCTATAAGTGAATCCTTTGCCCTGCCTATCTCAGCAGATACGAAACTTACTTTAAATACATTATCTGATATGTTTAACTCCTTCATGCAGTTCTTTATGACGCTCTTCCTGTCTTCAGTATCATATACAAGGAAATTGCTCCTGTAACCTGCCTGGGCAGGATACTGCCTGAGCATCTTCAGACACACAGAGTGGATGGTCCCTAGCCAGAAAAAGCCCCCTTTATAGTCCGGGCCGACAAGCTCATATACGCGTTCCTTTATCTGGCCTGCAGCCTTATTTGTAAACGTAATAGCCAGTATCTGGTTGGGTCTTGCCAGTCCCTGATCTATTATGTATGCTATCCTTCTGGTCAGTACCCTTGTCTTTCCGCTGCCTGCTCCCGCAAGCACCAGGACCGCGCCGTCCGTTTCCGTGACTGCTTTGTACTGTTCATTATTCAGATCATTCAATATGCCGTTCGTCTGTGTCATTTTTACCTCATGTTTCCTATACCTGTATATTTTAGCATACATAAGGTACGAACTTAAAGGCTGATTGCGGTTTTTATATTTCTGTGATACTATTCCGATATTATATAAAAATACGAGGTAATTACTATGTCCGCACAGCTCAATTCGCGTGAAAGATTCGTAAGGACATTAACAGGACAGTTTGTGGACAGAGTTCCGTTCATGAGGATGTTCGGTTCAGCTAATTATGCTTTGCCTTCATGGCTTTCAGAGAGACCCAACCTTCCCGTTTATATGGACAGGCTCCTCATGTTTGAAGGCGCCAACCGGGGATGGGCCGTGTTCCCTGCAGAATTCAAGCTATGCGGCATGCCTCCTGATGTTCTGGTACGTGAAGAGGGCGATATACATATTTACAGAAACGGTATCGGTGAGGTAAGAACATGGGTAAGGGACAAAGACTATCACAGCGGTGTGCTTGAATATGCCATGAAAGACAGAAACGATTGGGACAGGATACGCCCTTATGTAGTCACAGATGTTGAAAAGAGAATACCCAAAGACTACAAAGAGCTAGCGGAATTCTATAAGAACAGGGATTATCCTTTACAGCTCACATGTGGCGGAGTATATGGATTTATAAGAAAACTTGCCGGCGACGAGGGGCTGGGATATCTTTTTTATGACGATCCAGAGCTTGTGACCGAGATCATTACTGCATACATAGACGTGTGCCTTGAATTATGGGAAAGGCTTTGCGACAAGGTGGAATTCGATCTGATAGAATGCTGGGAGGATATGGCTTACAAATGCGGCTGTCTGATATCGCCCGCCCACTATATGCAGTTCCTGGCGCCTCAGTACAGAAGGATAAGGAGTTTTGCGGACGCTCATCATATACCTATAGTCCTGGTGGACAGTGACGGCAATACAGACAAGCTTGCAGAGCTCATGTATGCGCAGGGCGTTAATGCGATGTATCCTTTCGAGGTACTTGCAGGATGCGATCCTAAAGCGTTACGCGAGAAGCTTCCTTTCATGGGCGGTATAGGCGGTCTTGATAAAGACTGCATGTCCAGGGGTAAAAAAGAAATGGACAGGGAACTGGAAAAAGCTGAGATGCTTATAAAGCTCGGTCGGTTCATACCCGGACCTGACCACATGGTCTTGAGTAACGTATGTTTCGATAACTACCGTTACTTCATGGGCAGGCTGAGGGAAATAATTCTGACAACAAAACCATAAAAAAAGAGCCGGTGATTTATCCGGCTCTATACTTATATTCAATCGCAGATATGCATCATCTGATCACTGGATTGGTACCAGAAGACCGTAATCTCCGTCCTTTCTCTTATATACCACATTGATGATTTTGGTTTCTTCATTCTCAAAGAGGAAAAATTCATGGTCAAGCATTTCCATCTGCATGATAGCATCCTCCACAGACATAGGTTTGACGTTGAATTTCTTTGTTCTGACCAGTTTATAGTCTTCTTCCACAATACCGGCGCCCATGTCGATACCTTTCCAATTACTTGGTACATCACCGTGGAATCTCTTTTCAAGACGCGATTTGTTCCTGCCGATCTGCCTTTCGATCACATCAACGGATTTGTCGATCTGTCCTTTCAGATCATTACCGGAAAGCTCTGCACGGAAGATGATCCCCTTCCAGACGATAGTCGCTTCCACCCTGGTGTGCCTGCTTTGTTTAAGAGCCTCGACCACTACTGTCACTTCCGTGTTACCATCAAAAAACTTGTCAAGCTTAGCAAATTTCTTTTCTGTCCAGTCTTTTATTGCCTCAGTGATCTCAATTTTTTTACCGACAATTGAAATTTTCATAGAAATATCTCCTTTCTATTTTATGTTTTCTGATACTTATATTATAGAACACATGAAGGTCCTGCACAATGGACTAACTGTTAATAATTTGTGAACATTGATGCTTCGTCATAAAATACTTCAACAAGGCACAGACCGCAGGCTTTTAAAGTGATGCCGGCTTTGTCTCTGTCTTTGCTTTCGATTATGTCTTTCACCCTGTCAGCAGGTATGGCGCCTCTGCCTGCATCGACGAGCGTACCGGCCATTATCCTGACCATGTTATACAGAAAACCGCTTCCCCATACGTCGATATGCACAAGAGGGCCGTCTTTAGCGATTTCCAACCTGTATATGGTCCTGACTGTATCCTTTATCTTGCTTCCGCTTGCCATGAATGCCGAAAAATCATGCTGTCCTATGAAATATCCTCCCGCTCTTCTCATCTGATCGATATCCAGATCATACTTCACATGGCATGTGGAGTGGGCATATATGGCTGAAGATATCTCCCTGTTACATATTGTATATCTGTAGTGTTTGCCTACCGCTGAATATCTTGCATGGAAACGCATATCTGCCTCTTCTGAGCTGAGTATCCTGATATCCTTGGGTAAAACTGAGTTTAAGGCCATATAGAAGTTTTCCGGCGGTATCGAACAGTCTATTTTAAACGAAGCGGTCTGTCCCTTTGCATTGACTTTTGCATCGGTCCTTCCGCTTCCGTTTATCTTTATCACCTTGCCGGTAAGATCAAAGATACCTTTTTCGATCACATCCTGTATGCCAACGCCATTTAGCTGCTTCTGCCAGCCTGCATAATTCTTTCCGCTATATTCGATCACTATAAATATATTTTTTAACATGGCTATATTGTAAGTTATTAAGACTTTTAAGTAAACAAAAAAGGAGTTTCACAAGAAACTCCTTTCGTTTGGTATATCTATGATCAGTCTGCAGTGTCAGGTATTTCCTCTCCCATTATGATAGAGAGAGTCATCGTTGTTCCCGCTCTTACTATCACTATCTCGACTGACTGTCCTACTTCGCATTCGTCAACTAATGATTTGAGCTGCGCTCCGCCTGTCACTTCGGTTCCGTTGAATGAGACTACGCGGTCCCATGCTTTGAGCCCTGCGGTTTCCGCTGCGGATCCTTCGCCGACGACTCCGATATATGTTCCCGCATCTGTAAGCTCCATGTCATACATCATGTTATACCAGGATATCTGGTCAGCTGTTATATCTCCAAGAGAAACTCCCAGATATGGCCTGCCTTTTACATATCCATATGCGACTATATCGTCAAGTATGTCTTTCACGTCATTGATCGGTATCGCGAATCCTATTCCCTCTATCTCCTCGCCGTATGATTTGGCATTAATTATACCTATCAGTTCTCCTTTGGTATTGATCAGGGCTCCGCCGGAGTTGCCGGGATTAACGGATGCATCTGTCTGTAAAAGCACCATGGCTTCATTTTCCAGTGTTATTTCTCTCTCTAATCCGCTTATATATCCAACAGTCAGGCTTTCATTGAGGTATCCCAGAGGATTCCCTATTACAAGGACCAGATCACCTACAACTACTGTGTCGCTGTCTCCGATCTCCATAAATGAAAGACCGGTCGCTTTGATCTTAAGCAAAGCAATGTCCAGCTGCACATCAAGCCCTACAAGTTCAGCGGTATATGATTCACCGTTATTTAAATAAACAACAATGCTGGATGCGCCGTTGATGACATGGTTGTTTGTGACTATATATCCGTCAGAGCTTATGATCACGCCCGATCCTGATGCTGTCGATGTGTATGTTGACCAGCCCGATGTAACTTCCATTTCCACTTCGATACCGACTACGGCATCTACCGTCGCGGCGTAAATGTCAGCGACCGTGTCATATGATTTACCTATATCCGATGTGGTATATATTGAATCTGTATTATCGGACGTTTCCACGGTTTCCGCTTCCAAAGACGGTGTTTCACTGTTACCGGCGATATCAGTGATATCCGCTGTCTGCAGGTAATACCTGCTTGCAACGAAACCTCCTGTCAATCCCAGTATCAGCGAAAATACCGAACAGAGTACCACCGCTATGATCATCGTTCTTTTTACTGATGAGTTCTTCTTTTTTGCCTGCATGCTATTCAAAGTATTATTGTACTGGTAATACATATTTGATGAACTTGTGTTGTCATATTCGTTGTATTTGTTGTCGTTATTCATTCTGCTCAAACCTCCGTTTGTATTGCTATGGCACTATTATATTTTTATCATGTGATAGTAATGTGATGAATAATGATAGTTTTTGTGAAGACACGCACACCTATGTTTAACAGCAACATCACGGAACAATCACATTCAGTTTATATTATATACCTGACATTGGTTTAGCAGATGATTTTCACATAAAACCTATCACAACAAGTATTTTGTGGAAATCAGGAATTCTTTGGAATCGCGCAGGAATGCGCCTTGAGAAAGGAGGAGAAGAAAATATTCATAAAATAGTGCCGTATTCATAAATAAACTGCCAAGTCGAATATGATCACGACATAAAAAAGCCGCTTGAAAAAGCGGCTTTTTATTACTGTCCATATCCGGTCATTCTGAATCATCCTTGTCCAGCTCAAACCAGAATACCACTCCGGCATTGCTGTTATATACGCCGTATCTGTTGCCGTGCATTTCCTCTATTGCTTTTACAATAGACAGTCCAAGGCCATAACTCTTGCTGTTACCACCCCTGGATTTATCTGTTTTATAGAAACTGTCAAACAGCAGCGGTATAGACTCTTCTTTTATGCCGGGATGCGAATTATATATGCATGTGCGTATATGGCCTTCCATTTCAACGACATTTATATTTATTATCTTTCTCTCGTCGCAATATTTTATGGCATTTTCAAGTAGATTAGTTATTACCTGCAGTATTTTATTGTAATCGCCTTTTACTACATAATCATCCTGGTAATTGAATGTAAGGCTTATATTCCCCTGATCGATCATTATTTTACAGTCCTTAAGCACTTCCGATATGGCTTCATTGAGACAGAATATGGTACTGCTGACCTTTGCGGTCCCGCTTTCAAGCTGTGACAGCGTAAGCAGCTGGTTTACCAGAAGATTCATCTTTACGCTTTGCTCCGATATTATATCCAGCTGTTCCTTCGCTTCCTGATCTTCCTTATACTTGTCCATCAGGATCTCGCTGTATGCAAGGATCAGCGACAGAGGCGTCTTGAAATCATGCGAGACTGACGCGATGAAATCCTTTTTCTGCCTGTTGGTGTTTTCTTCCTTCTCCAGATCAGCTTTCAGCATGTCCGCCCTCTGGGTAAGGTAATCTATACTGTTCTGAAGTTTCACGCTCATGGCATTGATGCTTGCCGCTAAATTGCTGATTTCATCTTTGCCTTTCACCTTGCATTCCTCATTAAAGTCGAGATTCGCTATCTTATTTGCTATCGCGGTTATATTCGTGATAGGTTTTGTTACCCTGTTCGATATGATTATTACCACTATGACCGCTACCGCAAGCGTTGCAAGGGAAATGTAAAAGACAAACTGCTTGGCTATATCGGCAACAGAGGAAAGAAACTCCTTCGGAGTGCTCAGGACAATATATGTTTTTCTAGTGCTTCCGCTCACCTGTTCCGTCATTTCATATACGAAAGTGATCAAGCGGATATTGGGAGTGCCTATGATGTCCACTTCCTCTATTATATTGTCATTGAGTTCCGTAAGCTCATTGAGAGAGCCGCTCGCGATAAGATCTTCCGTCATCTTGGTAGCGGAAAATTCGTCGAGTCTATCCTGCATCGGCTGGTCCTGTGGCCTGGTAGAATAAGCTATCATATATTCAGCATTTTCATTGCATGCAAACAGGGTAATATCAATATTGTTTCTCTCGATCATATCGAATTTTCTTCTCAGGTTATCTACAAATCCTACCGCTTCCATATCTTTGAAATCCGATTGGAGTCCGCTTGCGTAACCTAAAAGTTCTTTTTCCTTCGCGTTTATATATACTTTTTCAAATACTATATTGCTGAAAAGGACCGTCGCAAGAACGTTCAATAAGAGAACGCACACTATCACTAATATGAGCTTATTCCTGAGTTTGATCGCCCTATACCTCCAGTTTGTATCCGTATTTGCGTATGGTCTTTATGCATTCCCCTGCATCCTTCAGTTTCGTTCTGAGGCATTTCATGTGTGTATCAACGGTCCTTGCGTCTCCGAAGAAATCATAACCCCATACCGCAGACAAAAGGTTATCTCTCGAATGCACAACATTCCTGTTTTGTATCAGATACTGCAGAAGATCGAATTCTTTTGGCGTAAGGCTTATTTTCTCTCCTTTGACATATACTTCATGTTCCCTTACTTTTATAAGTATATCATTGGCAGAGATCTCATTGTCTGAAAGCATTCCTGATCTTTTAAGGATGGCTTTGACCCTTGATACTAAAACTGCAGGGCTGAAAGGTTTAGTTATATAATCATCGGCTCCGAGTTTCAGGCCGTAAAGCTCGTCATATTCGGTATTTCTTGCTGTCAGTATCAGCACAGGGACAGATGATTCCATCCTTAGAGTTTTCAGCACCTCAAACCCGTCGATCTTTGGCATCATTATATCAAGTATGACCAATGAGGCATTGTCACCATAAAAAAGATCCAATGCCTCCTGACCGTCTTTTGCTTCGATCACCGTATAGCCTTCTTTGACAAGGCATGTTTTAATCAGTGTCCGTAAAGCTGGTTCATCCTCAGCTATTAAAATTTTATTTAACATCAGATCCTCCAAATATCCCCGTTTTTCTACATTATATCATCGATATGTGAGAATATTGTGTGTATCAGATGCATTTGGACCGAAATGCCGTATAATATGGGTTATTATGTGGTCATGCTATATTAATACGCAGATAAAAGAAAGAGAACGTAACATATATGGGTAAAAACAAGGAAGCCTTAAAATACAGGTCTATCACGATATCCTGCTTTGTAGGGATATTCGTTCAGGCTCTCAATTCGAATCTTACGCCACTGCTTTTCATAACCTTAATGAACATGTATGGGCTTTCATATGTGCACCTTGGCCTGCTCATGGGTATAAATTTCATCTCACAGGTATCAGCGGATCTTCTGCTCAGCGGTATCATAGATAAGCTGGGATTTAGAAAATTGGCCCTGCCTGCGATCTTCTTTTCCGGTCTTGGGCTTGTGATGTTCGCATTATCGCCTTCTCTGTTCCCTTCTAACATAATGACAGGTTTCATCCTTTCAACTATCCTTTTTTCTTTTGCTGGCGGTCTTCTTGAGATCCTTTTAAGCCCGATCATAAACGCGATACCGAATGATAACAAGGCAACGGCAATGACGCTTATGCATTCCTTTTATGCATGGGGCCAGGTCGCGACCGTGATAATCACCACACTGTGTCTTTTCCTTATCGGTAAAGAAAACTGGCAGTACATAGCATTAGGCTGGGCTGTTGTCCCGGTCATAGCATTTTTCATGTTTTACAGTTCGCTTTATCCTCCTTTACTGCCAATATCAAAACAGGAAAAGGTCAGAAAGACTCTTTTCAGTCCTTTCTATATCATCGCTCTTCTTGCCATTTTCTTCGGAGGCTCAACGGAAGTCGTAATGGCATCATGGGCATCCTCTTTCATGGAAAAAGGACTTGCCTTGAGCAAGGTAACAGGCGATCTTCTTGGAATGTGCGGATTTGCTGCTTTTATGGGACTTGGCAGGCTCATCCACAGCATCTTCGGTGAGAAGATGGACATGTCCAGGCTGATCTATATTTCCGCTCTTACCGCATTCGTGTGTTATCTTGCGGCTGCGTTTTCTCCTGTCAGCAGTATAGTTATTATTGCTGTCATCATATGCGGTCTTGCCTCTTCACTTCTGTGGCCGGGCACACTGCTTTTAACGGCAGAAAGATATCCTTTTGCAGGAGCATGGATATTTGCGATACTGGCGGCTTTCGGTGATTCAGGAGCCGCAATAGGTAATATCTTTACCGGATATGCGGTATCTTTGAGCACAGATTCAAAACTGTCTCTTTTCTTTTCACAATGGATGGATATATCCTCTGAACAGGCATCGCTAAGAATAGGTATCTTGTTTTCTGCCATATTCCCTCTTATGACTTTCGTCACACATTATCTATTATACAAAAAAGGTAAAAGCTCACAGACAGACCTCAGGTGATATCATAGACAGATAAATAGGTATAAAAAAACACTCATAAGAGTGTTTATTTAAAAAATATACCCGGCAACGACCTATTTTCCCGGACCGTTACCAGCCAAGTATCGTTGGCGCAGACAAGCTTAACTTCCGTGTTCGGGATGGGAACGGGTGTATCCTTGCCGCAGTAATCACC
>JBAYNV010000057.1:0-12044 GCA_041678685.1 Clostridia bacterium | reverse complement strand
GCTTTCCAACGACGAGAAAAGAAAGCGCTATGATACTATGGGTTCAGCCGATATGAACGGACCCGGTTTTGATCCTTCTCAATACTCACAGCACAATACATACAGTAAAGGCGGTTTCGATCCCAATGGAGGGTATTCCTCCGTAAGAAATGATTTCTCTGATTTTTTCAATGCTTTTTTCGGTGATCTGGGCATGGGCGGTATGGGAAGGGATCCTTTTGCCGGTTCATCAAGAAGAAGCACGAGCCAGCGGACCGCTGCCGCGCCTGATTCCGAAGCGGAAATGAAGGTCTCGATAGAGGACGCGCTTGCAGAAAGAGAGATGATCGTATCGATAAACGACAGGAAGGTCAATCTCAAAATACCTAAAGGCATAAGGTCAGGACAGAAGATAAAAATGAAAGGTCAGGGGCAGGACGGGGGAAATCTTCTGATCAGGATAGAGCTTACAGATACACCTTCGCTTACACTGGAAGAAGACGATCTGGTCAAAACAGTTGATATATATCCATGGCAGGCATATCTTGGAACACAGGTACAGGTCGTGATGCCGGACAATACTTTCAAGGTGACTATACCTGAGAAGATGAAGGGCGGCAGCAGGATAAGGATGAGAGAGCAGGGTTACTATAAAAAAGATAAAACCAGGGGTGACCTGTATATCAAGATAAACATAGTGAATCCTTCATCATTGTCTGACAAAGATAAGGAGATCTATAAGGATCTTTCCAACAGATATCGGTTATAATCATCAGCCGGTAAAGCGGTATTATGGTAAAATACACACATGAAGAAAGCGGATATCATACTTATATCATCTTTAATATGTGTTTTTTTATGTATATTTGCGTTTTCACTTATAAAAAGCAGCAATGACTTCGATATCGTCACCGTACAGAAGGATGGCGAGGTGATATATGAAGGTCCTTTGGACAATGATATGACAGTCGATGTATATGACGATGAAGGCGCTGTCATAAATACTGTAGTGATAAAAAACAGGGAAGTATATATGGAATATGCGACATGCCCCAATAAGGACTGCATCCACATGGGTCATCTTGATGCAGGGTCGTCCAAACAGATCGCCTGTCTTCCTAACGGCGTGCTTGTTTACCTTATATCTTCTGATGAGGAAATGGACGGTATATCAAAATGACAGATACCAGAAAGATCACAATATGTTCCGTCTTCACCGCAGTTGCTATAATCCTTTCAGTGGTGGAAAGCTACATACCTACCGGTTCGATAGCACCGGGAGTAAAACTCGGCCTTGCCAATATCGTTCCCCTCACTCTTTTATATGTCTTAGGTCCTTCATATGCTATAACGGTACAGCTGGTACGTATCCTCATTACCGGTCTTTTACGGGGAAATTTCACCATGTTCGTATTCAGTTTTCTTGGCGGGATGTGTTCCGTGGCAGTAATGGCACTGATAAAAAAACACAACCTGCCGGGTTTTTCTGCAGTCGGCATAAGCGTCATAGGAGCTGCTGTACATAATGCGGTACAGTTTGCCGTTGCGGTCGTGCTTTTGAATAATATAAATATATTGTGGTATGCGGCTGTTCTGACCATATTTGCAGTACTTTCAGGACTGCTTACAGGTATAGTCGGCAAGTATGCCATAAAAAGAATGGATATATATCTGAAAAGGAACTAAGCACGTATATTTTCAGGTCCGTAAAACACTGTTGTATTGTATAATGTGTATAATACGTTTAAAGGAGAATAACCTGTGAGCAGAGCAGACGATATCTTCAGGACAATGTGCCGGGACATCATAGATAACGGATATTCAGATAAGGATCTTGAAGTAAGACCCAGGTGGGCAGACGGAACACCTGCTCATACTATTAAGAAGTTTGCGGTGGTCAACAGATATGATCTGAGAGAAGAATTCCCGATCCTGACATTAAGGCCTACATCCAGAAAAAATGCTATGGATGAATTGCTCTGGATATGGCAGAAGAAATCTAATAATATAAAGGAACTCAATAGCGGGATATGGGATCAGTGGGCTGATGAGAACGGCTCGATAGGCAAAGCATACGGATACCAGCTCGGGGTGAAGCACAAGTATAAGGAAGGCATGTTCGACCAGGTAGACAGAGTTCTTTATGATCTGAAAAACAACCCTGCAAGCAGAAGGATAATAACAAACATATATGTACATCAGGATCTGAATGAAATGCACCTGTACCCATGCGCATACAGTATGACTTTCAATGTTACCGGAAATATATTGAACGGGATACTGAATCAAAGATCAAATGATGTTTTAGTAGCAAATAACTGGAACATAGTGCAGTATGCCATATTGCTGCATATGTTCGCACAGGTCAGCGGATTCGTGGCCGGAGAGCTCGTTCATGTCATAGCTGATGCTCATATATATGACAGGCACATACCGATAGTTGAGGAGATGCTCAAGAGACCGTCTTTTACTGCACCAAAAATCCGGATAAATGCAGATATAAAAAACTTTTATGATTTTACGTTAGATGATTTTAAACTCATAAATTATGAACACAATGAGCAGATCAGAGATATAGAGGTGGCGATATGAATCTTATTGTTGCTGTAGATAATGATTTTGGAATAGGTAAAAATGGCATCATACCCTGGCGCATCAAAGAGGATATGGCTTTTTTCAGACAGGAAACAATTAATAAAACGATCATAATGGGAAGAAAGACGCTGGATTCTTTCAAGGACGGGAAACCCCTTAAAAACAGAGTGAACATAGTTATAACAAAAGATGCTTCATTTTCACGCGAAGGCGTGATGGTAGCGCATTGTATCAATGATGTGTTTGATATTATCAGAGATATGGACAGCGAGGATGTATATGTCATCGGGGGCGGAAGTATATACGGGTTGTTCGAACCTGTGTGTAAATACGCATATGTGACAAAGGTGAAAGACACATTCAGCTGTGATACGTTCTTCCCTGATCTGGATAAGGCAGCGGAATGGAAACTTATTGAAGAAGGAGAAAATATTCTTACAGAGAGCGGTCATAATATATCGTTCTGTAAGTATGAGAGACGTTTTCATGATTAAAAATTCAATAATAGACAAAAAGAGCAGCTGGACCATACTTTTGATAATCCTCATTTCTTCCTTTATAGTCCGAGTTTTCATCTCAGGCGTCATAGTGGGGCATAATACGGATGTGGGCTGCTTTTCTTACTGGGCCGAGCAGGTGTATAAAAACGGCATAACTAATTTCTATAACGGTGATTATTTCTGTGATTACCCTCCCCTGTACATGTATGCATTATGGGTAGTAGGTTTTTTGCGGAATGTATTCGATATTCCCTTTACGATTGCGGCTCATCTTGTGATCCTGAAGCTGCCCGCTGTCATATGTGATATCGTATCCGCATATTTTGTGTACAGGATAGCATCCTCAAGGTTCAGCGAAAAATCCGCCCTTATAATATCGGCCGTAATGGCGTTCAATCTTGCAGCGATCCTGGATTCCGCAGCTTGGGGGCAGGTCGACAGCATAATGACTCTTCTGATAGTGCTTACCGGATATTTCATCGTTAATGATAAAATACAGCTTGCGACAGTCATGTATGTGCTTGCCGTCCTTTTCAAACCGCAGGCATTCATTTTCGCACCTATTCTTATATTCGCAATGATTAAGAAAAAAAGCTGGAAACAGTTACTGCTTTCGATGATGTGGGGCATATTGGTGTTTGTCGGGCTGCTGCTTCCTTTTGCAATAAAACAGGACCCGCTATGGATATTTGATCTGTATTTTGGCACAATGGGTGAATATGCATATGCGACAGTAAATGCATATAACTGGCCTGCGCTTCTCAATGCGAACTGGACTCCCGATTCCGCTATATTCGTAGGTTTATCATATAAATGGTGGGGATATATTTCGATACTGCTCGTCTGTGCATTTACCACGCTGGGTTTCATAAAAGGCAGGAACAGGGCCGGATTCACATTTGCCACAGCAGGCATACTTATAACCATCGTATTTACTTTCGCTTCAAAGATGCATGAAAGATATCTGTTCCCGTCGATACTGCTTGTGCTGTTGGCTTTCATATATTCAAAAGACAAAAGATTTCTATACATCCATATACTGCAGAGCATAACAGTATTTGCGAATTGCGGATATATCCTTTACATGAATTTTACAGGTGAAAGCGCGATATTCAATTCCTATATCGCAATAGTATCCGCTGCCACTGTTTTTACCACTCTGTGGTATATAAAAGTGTATACACAGTTGTATATACTCAACAGGGAAAATATACCGACAAAGTATTTGACATAAAGGATAAAATAGGTGAAAATATACTCGGAAATTTAATGGAGCGAAAATGAAACACAAAAGAAAAATAAACAGAATAAAAACGATAACAATATTAATACTCATGATCGCATTGGCAATAAGCCTTTCCTCGTGCGAATACTTTTTTGAATCACTGGGCAATATAGCAGATTCACCGACGTTAGGTCCGAAGTCACCGACTCCGACACCTTCTTCGTCAGAGGAAAATTCACCTGAACCGTCTGAAACTGAGACAGAACAGCCTACCGAGACCGCTACATCTGAACCTACTCCGACAGAGGAAGTAAAAGAAGGCGTGCTCAGCGTAAATCCTCTGACAGGGGAAACGGAATATATGTCAGAATACTCGCTTACTACAAAGCCTGTTGCCATAATACTGGAGAACATGAGGCAGAGCCTGCCTCAGCTTGGGTTATCTGAAGCGGATATAGTGGTAGAAATGCAGGTAGAATATGAGATATCCAGATTTTTGGCGATATATCAGGATCCGTATAACATTAAAATGATCGGAGCCGTCAGAAGCCTGCGTTCATATTTCACGGATATATCATTGGCCTTCAACGCATATCTCTTTCATTACGGTTATTCCGAGTACGGAGAGGAAAATGCAAAACAGGATCTGATAGACAGAGGAATAAACACAGTGAACGGTATATCCGGTACCGATTCCGGATACCCTTACTGGAGGGATGCGCAAAGGATCACAGACGGATATGAAAGCGTACACAGCGTTGTAACTGCCGGAGCCAATATACAGAATTCGATGCAGGAAATAGACAGAGCCGAGACGATCGAGGAAACTAAGGATGCCGCATTTAATTTTTCACTGATAAGCGACACAGTGAACGGCACTAAAGCTGAAAAAGTTTATCTTACCGGACTATATATATCCAGCCCGTATTTCATATATGACAATGATGCAGGCAGATATCTGAGATATCAGTTCGGCGATAAACAGATAGACGGAGCAACAGGAGAACAGCTCTCTGTAGAGAACCTGTTTGTTGTAAAGATGGATACAGTGGATATCATGGACACTAACCTTCATATAGCCATTGCGACCGACGGTACCGGAGCGGGATATTATTTTAATGACGGTAAATATATCGAGATAACATGGAGCAGGGAAACCGAATCGTCAGAATTCGTGTTCAGCTATAACGGAGAAGAACTGAAGGTAGCGATAGGGGACACATGGATATGCTGCATACCTACAGAAGATGCGATCACTATTAAATAAGCAAAATGCGAAAAACACTCAAGTGCATAACAACGAAAATATCAATACTTCTGCTGGCTATGATAATGGCTGTATCTTTTGCTGCATGCGAAGAAGAAGAATCGGAAACGGCTTCGCCGTTGCCGACGGAAACGGCTTCACCATCACCACCGGAAACGGTTTCACCATCACCACCGGAAACAGCTTCGCTGTTACCGACAGAAATGCCTTCGACAGAACCGTCACCATCTGGCACGCCAGTACCGGCTGGTGCCACATATGTGGAATTTTACGATATGTATGTTGATCTGACAGATACCGCTTCATTATCAAGGGATATAATCGGGTGGAGCGAAAATCAGACAAGATCACAGATGCTGGATAAATACAATATAGTGACCGGGTTCGAAATGGACGATCAAGTCATATATCTTACATTCAACTTAGGATATGAGCATGTAAGGGGAAATACCGAGAAGCTTCTTGAAATACTGTCGCTAAGAGATATAAAGGCGACATTTTTCCTCGTAGGCGAGTTCATAGAAGTGTTTCCTGAGAAAGTACAGGCGATATATGAAGACGGACATACATTGGGAGCTCACAGCTATTATCATATCCCGCCTTCTTATACCATGACAGACGAGGAATACATCAACGACCTTATATCAACGGAAAAACTGCTGCAGACAGCGCTTGGTGATGATTATACCAGAATGAAGTATTACAGGCCTATTGCAGGCGAATACTGCGAAAGGGACCTGTACATCGCAACAACGCTCGGATATACAACAGTGCTTTTCGATGCTACATACAGCGACTGGAACAGAACCGTCGTAAACGGCATGGATTATGCTTTGACGGAACTGAAAGCTGATGTCCATAACGGAGCAGTTTACCAGCTTCATATCGTCACTTCTGACAATATCGAAGCGCTTCCCGCATTCCTTGATGATCTCATATCCCAGGGTTATACTTTCAAGGCATTTTAAGCATATTTGACAAATAGTCTTCATATGGTAAAATATCTGCATACAATACTAAAGAGAAAGGCTTTCAATGAAGCAGAAATTCAGGAAATATTTATTAAGAGTAATAAGCATGACATTCATAGTGTATGTAATATATATACTTCTTGTTCAGCAGCCACGGATAGATAATCTGCTGAAAGAAAAAGCTGTAGCAGAAAAGGCGGTAGCAGAGCAGGAACAGCTTACTGAAGAACTGAATCACCTCATATCGATAGCGGATACTGATGAGTATATAGAAAAGATGGCAAGGGAAAGGCTGGGATATGTAAAGCCGAACGACCTTGTATTCATTGACACGAAAGACTGACACAGAGAATATTTATATGCCCCGGTTTTCACGGTATTTCATAGGAGAAAGACCTGTTTCTTTTTTGAATACCTTGGAAAAGTAACTCTGATCATCGAAACCGCACAGGTATGCTATAGCCGACAGCGTTTCTTTAGTTTCAAGCAGAAGCTTCTCTGCATTCCTTATCCTTACTTTGTTTATATATGTTGTAAGATTTAACCCTTTTTCTTCCTTGAACATACGGCTCAGATAAGACACGCTGAATGATACATATTCAGATATATCGTTAAGCGAGATCCTCTTCATATAGTTGGCATTCACATACTCCATGACCTTCTGTATAGTGTCCGTATGTTTTGTATCGGATACCGCAAATACCAGTTTTATCAGGTTTGACAGCTGTACTGAAAGCCATGTGCTCAAATCGTCAAGATCCTTGAACTGCATGACTTCCTGAAGATAATTCCTGTTCAGGCCTAAAATACCTGAAACATCGGCTCCTCCTTCTATTGCCGCTCTCGAAAGAAGGACCAGAAGCTCTGAGACCCGGGTTTTTATGGCAGTGTTGTCAGAGCCTGCTGAAAAATATATTGCACCTAGAATTTCATTTAAAGTACGCTGAGCTGCTTTTTTATCTCCTGAAGCGACATATCTTTGCAGTCTTTTCTCAGCATCGATAGGGTATTTATACTGCACAGATCCGGTCTTCATATCCATCACTGCAGTAAACATTTCGTTATACCGGTCATGCGTCTCCTTATGAAAACGCATATCGTCATTGTCTCGCTGAGCGGCATATGCGGTAAGCATGTACAGCATATCCGTGATCGATGAGACCCTCTGAGGTTCGATGAACGGTAATTCCCTGGTTTTACCGGATATATCTTTGGTCTGCCCTTTGAACACGCCCATATAATCATCGGACAGATAATCTTTTATGGATATCATAAGAAATGGGCCGGATATCAATCCATATTCCGGTTTCCCGGGTTTCATCCCCGATACTGCAATGAATGCCGCTCCTGTTGGACACATGAATTCATATTTGCCGCCCCATCTCTCGGATTGGTATACAGCATATTTCATGAGATTTTCGCAACGCGCTGATCCGTTTTCCCTGATCTGCTTTTGATAGCACAGATCACAGAAAAAATGACCACCGCCCGGTTTTATCGAACGCAATGACATATCCGCTACGAAACAGTTTATCCCGAAAGCATTTTCGACCATATTTACAATGGAAAGCGCATAATCAAGTTTACCCATAATCACCATAATATCCTATCTCATTGGCATCCATTCTATCATGAAAGCTGAGTGCGATAAATGTAAATAAAACGATCATATCAGTAATAATTTTTAAATATATATTGATTTAACCGGATCCGTGATATAATGGCAAAAAATATATGAAAGAATGACGATATGCTAAGGAATTTAAAATCAGACAGAAGAGATAACGATATTTAGCACTTGTGCTTCAAGAGTACAAGTGCTTTAAGTACTGTACCTCGAAGCCTGATCGTCAATATATAGCGATATAGCCGCATAGGTACAAATGTATTTATGCGGTTTTTGTTTATTAAAAATTTAAGGAGAATGATATGGATAGTATTAATGCAGACATCACTTCAGCTCATGTAGAAGCTGAGGAACTGAACGGCCATATAGGGGAAAAGGTCCTGATACATGGAGTAATATACAAGATACGTGAAATGTCTGATTTCGCATTTGTTCTGCTGCAGACAAAAAAGAACGTGCTCCAGTGCATATATTCCAAGGAATATTCGCAGTTCGCACTGAGCGGACTGAAAGACAATATGGCCGTCGTTATATGCGGAGAGGTGATCAAAGAGGAAAGGAGCCGCACAGGTAATGAGATACGTCTCATAAGTTACGAAGCTCTGTCATATCCTGTTTCAGAGACACCTCTGGTCATAAACAACAAAGAGATCATATGCACTCTTGGATCTTTATTGGATAACCGGCCTATTACCCTTCGAAACAGCAGGGAAAGGGCAATATTCAGGATACAGGCAGGTATATGCGCAGGCTTCAGAAAATTCTTAAGTGAAAACGGATTTACGGAAATACACTCGCCCAAGATAGTCGCGAGCGGAGCCGAAGGCGGTGCAAATATTTTTGATCTTGAATATTTCGGTAAGCAGGCTTATCTGTGCCAGAGTCCTCAGTTCTACAAGCAGATAATGGTCGGTGTGTTCGAAAGGGTCTATGAGATCGCACCGGTATTCCGTGCAGAAAAACACGATACATCCAGGCATCTGAATGAGTATACCAGCATCGATCTGGAGGTCGGTTTCATAAAAAACTTCTATGACCTCATGCAGATAGAGACCAAGATGATAATCGAGACATGCGCATATCTGAAAGCCAACTATACGGAAGAATTGGCACTACTGAAAGTTACAGTCCCTGAATTTACAGAGATACCTGCAATAAGATTCATGGAAGCTAAAAACATGGTATCAAAGACATATGGCCGTGAAATAACCGACTTTCTGGATTTCGATCCCGAAGAGGAAAAGCTCCTGTGTGAGATCATAAAGAAGAAAACAGGTTCTGACTTTGTGTTTGTGACACATTACAGATCATTAAAGAGGCCGTTTTATACAATGGACACTCCAAAAGATCCTGAAGTTACAGAAAGTTATGATCTTTTATTTCGAGGGATGGAAGTAACAACAGGCGGACAAAGGATACATGACTATAACGCACAGGTCGCTAAGATGAAGGAAAGAGGGATGGATATCGAAGCGTTTTCGGGTTACTTAATGGCGCACAGATATGGTTTGCCTCCTCACGGAGGGATGGGAACAGGGCTGGAACGTTTTACCGCGAAATTACTGGGTTTCCAGAATGTACGGCTTGCCACACTGTTTCCAAGGGACATGAACAGGCTGGAACCATAGCATTTACCATATATCGATGCGGTATTGGAAAAAGTCACAGGTTTATGATAATATAACAATAATTTATATACAGAGGATCAATATAAGATGAAAGACATAAAAATAAAGATAGCAAACGCATTAAGTAAAGGTATACCTGATATGACAGCTTCAGATATATCTTCCTTTCTGGAATACCCTCCGGAACCCGGAATGGGCGATCTTGCACTGCCTTGTTTCAAATTAAGCAGGATCTTAAGAAAATCACCTGCCATGATAGCTGATGAGCTTAAGGAATATGTAATACTTCCATGCGTTCTAAGATGTGAAAGCAAAAGCGGATATCTGAATATATTTCTTTCAAAGGAATACATGGTAAACAATATCCTTGGCGGTATAGTGGAGAAAAAAGAAAACTTCGGTAAAAGCGATGAAAATAAAGGGAAGACCGTCTGCATAGACTATTCTGCACCTAATATCGCAAAACCTCTGCATATCGGGCATTTGCGTTCTACCGTTATAGGGCATTCAATAAAGCATCTGTATGAATACAGGGGATATACCTGCGTAGGGATCAATCACCTTGGTGACTGGGGCACACAGTTTGGCAAGCTCATAACCGCTTATAAAAAATGGAGCTCAAGGGAAAAAGTCGAAGCAGGCAGGACTGAGGAACTGGTCAGGATATACATCCAGTTCCATCATGAAGCGGAAAAAGATGAAAGTTTGAATGATGATGCAAGGGCATGGTTCTCAAAGCTTGAAAAGAAAGATGCCGAAGCTACAGAATTGTGGCAATGGTTCAAGAGTATAAGCCTTAAGGATACGGCTAAGATATATGACATGCTGGATGTGGTTTTTGACAGTTATGCCGGCGAGTCCTTCTATAATGACAAAATGCAGCCTGTCGTCGATGAACTGCAGGCTAAAGGTCTTTTAAAGGAAAGCGACGGAGCCATGATAGTGGATCTTGACCGGTTTGGGATGCCTCCGAGCCTAATATTGAAGACAGATGGTTCGACGCTGTACGCAACAAGGGACCTTGCAGCTGTTTTCTACAGAAAGAAAGCTTATAATTTCGATAAATGCATATATGTCACAGCGGCAGCGCAGGATCTTCACTTTAAACAGCTGTTCAAAGTAGTCGAACTGATGGGTTATGAGTGGGCTAAGGATCTCAAGCATGTAGGCTTTGGCATGGTTTCCATGGGAGGCGAGAAGATCGCGACAAGGGAAGGAAATATAATATACCTCGAGGATCTTTTCAATGAAGCCACTAAAAGGGTCATAGAGATAATGAATGAAAAAAATCCGGATATGGCCAACAAAGAACAGATCGCTTCCGATATAGGCGTAGGCGCGATAGTATTTGAGGATCTCTCGAGCAACAGGATCAAGGATATAGATTTCTCGTGGAAGGAAGCTTTGAATTTTGACGGAAGCACAGGACCTTATGTGCAGTATACATATGCCAGGGCATGCTCAGTATTAAGGAAAGCGGAAATGGATGAAAGGGAATATTCCATGGATGGGATAAATGCTTCCGATCTCACCACAGACGAAGAGTTCTCCCTTTTGAAAGTCTTATCTCTTTTCAATGAAAAAATAGATCAGGCATTAAAGGATCTTGAACCTTCAGTCATAGCGCGTTATCTCATAGACGTATGCATGGCTTTCAATAAGTTTTATAACAGCAACACTATATTGAATGCCGAAGGCAACAGAAAGTTCAGGCTGATGCTGACTGCCGGTACAAAGTATGTTATAGGGAACGGGCTGTATATCGTCGGGCTTAAGAAGACCGAAAGAGTGTAAAGGATATCATTTTTGTCAGTGGCATATACCGAGATATCTGTATATGATGATGGAACGGAGGAAATATGGAGTTCATCATCGCATTGGCATCCGGTATCGAGCTGGGCATATATCTAAAAATAGGCCTGCATAGTTTATCGTCAAAAAATGATCTGGTTCCGGATCTGTTTTCTGATCCTATTCTCTACATATTTATTTCAGCCGCATTTATCATCCCTTCTATTCTGTTTGATACGCTCCTTGAGCAGATCATAGCGTGCGTGTTCTTTTTCTGCCTTATATGCATATCATACACCGATACTCTTACCGGTCTCATATTCGACAGGTTCAATATCCTGATAGCTGTAATAGGGATATCTGACCTTCTTCGTATGTTTTCCATCACAGATCTGACGGACAGACTGGCAGGAAGCCTGCTTGGAGCAGGCTTCCTTGCAGTCATGGATCTTTTTTCATAT
>JBAYNV010000056.1:0-12091 GCA_041678685.1 Clostridia bacterium | reverse complement strand
CCAGTATTTCTTTTTGACTGTTATACTGAAATCACCTTTGCGGCGGAATCTGATCTTACTTTTGTTATATGCCATTTCTGCCATGCCTACGATCTCATTATCTATAACTGCCAGTGTCCACAGGATATTTTCAGCGTTATTGCGTTTCTGTATAAGTGCTTTTTCATCCTCTTCTGTATAAGAGAATTCACCGGGTTCCCTTGTGAGGAATTTGCTTTCCGTGTCTATGATATTTACGTAACTGATCATTTCCTGCGCATCATACTCTTCAGGTGAATATAATATCATTGTTTTCCCGTTTTAATTACATACTCATTAAGAAATATCATATCACTTCTCGAGTACTTATGTTCAACATATCGATGATTGTGTCCGCATATTCGAACGAAGAAAAGGGATCGCAACCAAAATGATCGGCTCAGCTAAAAGTATTATCAATAACGGCGGTGTATTGGGAAATGAGGTTGTTGTTAACGGACAAACAAAACAACGATATGGGATCCAAATTTAACAAAGCAAACAATTTTACAAAAAGTCATGCTTATCTCATGCAAATGCATTTTATAGCGGTTGTTGGCATGTTTGTCATATGGTAAGATAGCAATACTATGCTATGAACATCATAGTAAAATAGGAAAGTGAAAATATGGATTATATGGAAATAGCAGAAAAGGCAATGAAGAAATATCCGCTCGCAGTTGAAACAATGGATTTTATTGCGCAAAGCGGTAGTACCATTTACAAAGTGAAGGATACATACGGCATTGTTTATTGCCTAAGGCTCTATGCGTCTGTAAATAATGCTCTTGGTACAGAATGGACAAATAAAAAAGCTATTAATTCGATGCTGCAATGGATGTCGGCATTATCGAAAGACACTGATATGATTTTACCTTCTCCGTATACAAATAGTGAAAATGAATTAATAACAGATATTGATGGAGTACTCTGTTCATTGGAAAACTGGTTGGATGGAGAACAAAACCGTATTTTATGACAGAGCAGGACTCTGAAAAAGTCGGTATACTGCTTGCCAGGCTTCATAAGCACTCATCTTCATGGCAGCTGCCGGATGGATTTGAAAGACCGCAGTTCGGATCTGATTGTATAATGGAAATTTTATCTGCACTTGAAAATACGACGCTTGCATTTACAAATGATTGTATGGAAGCTATTAATTCAGAGGCTGAAAAAGCAATGTATTTACTTGATACATATGAAAGGACAAATGCGACATGGGGTATTATCCATGCAGATATTATCCCGCCAAACTTGCTATATTACAAAGATGAGATCAGACCTATAGATTTTAGTGCATGCGGTTTTGGGTATTTCTTATGGGACATCGCGACGACATTACCGTTTGTACCTATACAATTCAGAAAATCATTACTTGATGCATATAATAAACATTTTCCGTTACCTGAAAATCATATTGAACTTATTGAAGGTTTCTTTGTCGCATGCAGTTTACAGGTGCCAGGTTTTTTCTTGAATCTGCCGGATGCTACGGAATGGATGCCAGATGAATATGAAAAGTTTTCACAGAGGGAATTGCGCAGATATATAGAGGGAAGAAGCTTCCTGTTTGAAGGTAAGCCAAGTTATGAATAGTTAAAGATAATTAGCAAATATATATCAGCCTATTCTGCATCCGGTATTCAAAGCCGTTCATTCAGTAATAACTATACCGCTGGAAGTCAGGCTTGTGAATCTACCGCTTGATTATTTCCGGAATTACAAATATAGTAGGTCATATAATTTTGAATCGAAGTCTTATGCAATGAAGGAGTATTAACTGCTAGATTATTAACTGAAATATGTGATACTAACAATAGACAATTATTGATCCTTTCCAGACAGTCAGAGAAAAGAACAGAGCGATAAGCGTATATGGCTGGTACACAAAACACTGTAAAACAGCCAGATTCAAAACAAATAGAAGGAGTAAAGGTAATATATGATAAATATAGTTATCTGTGATGACGAACGAGCTGAAATAATACACCTCACTGCGCTTGTCCGCAAATGGGCAGTGGTGAGGGATATTGCTGTACGCTTGTCTGATTATGAAAGCGCTGAGAGTTTTTTATTTGCATATGAGGATAACAAGGCAGTCGATATCCTGCTCCTTGACATACAGATGAAAGAGATCAACGGCATTATGCTTGCACACCGGATACGGCAGAGCAATGACACTGTTCAGATCGTTTTTATCACAGGCTATCCAGATTTTATTGCCGAAGGTTATGATGTTTCGGCACTGCATTATCTGATAAAGTCTGTTAAAGAGGATAAATTATTTGAGGTTCTTGATAAAGCAATATTGCATTTACAAAAAACGCCGAGGATAATTACATTCCCAAAAACGGGCGGCGATATAAAGATAAAAGCTGACAATATTATATATGCGGAGGTTCTGTCGCATACCGTCAGCCTGTATCTTGTAAATGGAAAAGAAGATTTTCAATTGCGCATATCGGATGCGGAGGATCTATTGGGTGACGGTTTCTTCAGGTGCCACCGCTCATTCATAGTTTCCATGAAGTATGTCAAGCGGGTAACGAAAACGGCAATGGTACTTGATGACGGACGGGAAATCCCTTTGTCACGCAATTTATATGATGCGGCAAATCAGGCATTCATCGATTTTAATTAGGGGGTAGCATATGAAGCTATTTGATTATATATTTCGCGGTGCGATAGACCGCCGGATCTCTGCTTTTCAAAGCGATCTTACGGAAAAGTATGTGGTTGAAGTTGAGAACATCTACAGGCAGATGCGCGGATGGAGGCATGATTACCACAATCACATACAGATTATGAAAGCCTATCGTTCACTCGACGAGAACGATAAAATTGACGCATATCTCGACTCGCTTGAGACGGATCTGACAAGCGTTGATACTCTGATAAAATCCGGCAACGTGATGATTGACGCTATCCTCAACTCGAAGTTGTCCCTTGCGAAAAACCGTAATATATCTATAAATGCAAAAGCTGTCGTACCGAAAAACATCACCATACAGGAGATAGACTTGTGTGTTATTATCGGCAATCTGCTTGATAACGCTATTGAAGCATGTCTACGGATCGAAGATGAAACCAAACGGTTCATCCGCGTTTATATGGACTTGAAGCGGGATAACCTTTATTTATCCATTACAAATTCAGCCTTCGGTAAAATACAGAAGCAGGATGGGCGGTATATGAGTGCTAAAGGTGAGAATCACGGATTCGGGCTTATACGGGTTGACAGAATAGTAGCGAAGTATTCCGGATATATCAAGCGTAGAAATGAGGAAGACGCATTTACTTCCGAGGTCATGCTGCCGTTATAAAGAGGCTATTTTACATTGCAGGTTGTAAAATCTGCAATCTGCGTAAGAATCGGCACAAAGTGTGCAGACAGTGATATATTTTTGTCGTTAGGAAGGTAGAAACATATGCATAAAAAGAACGATAAACAAAAACCTTTATACACGACAAGTCAGAACGTAGCTTTTACAATATCGAATATATGGAAATGGGATAAACCCCTTGTGATAATAAGTATCGCACAAGCTCCATTGAAAGTCGCACTGGTATTATCCAGTCTGTATATTGTCAAGCTTGTGATTTCACTGATCGAAAGCAAATCAGATATCAGGACATTTTGCATTCAAGTATCCGCTTTCATTCTGGTTGTCCTGCTATTGAAAATAACTAACAATGTTTTTTCTGCTAAAATACGATGGAGGCAGGATAGAATACGATTTAACTATAATAATATGGTAAATGCCAAAAACATGGATGCAGATTATGAAAATATCGAGGATCCTGCCGGCATGAACAAGATGCAGAAAGCATCCAGCACAGTCAATAATCCTAATTCTGCAACGCAGAGCATCGTTAATATATTAGTAGATGTAGCAACAAGCATTCTCAGTATCATCACATTATTTGCAATCATCACAAAGCTAAGCCCTATATTGCTGATCGCCATGGTAACACTGACGCTTGTGCAGCATTTCATTAACAAGGCAGGGCATCGCTGGCAATATAGAAAAGCAGAAAAATGGGCTCCTCTCGACCGCAAGCTAAACCATATAAATACTGCTTCCGGAGACTTTGACAGGGCGAAAGACATAAGGCTGTACAACTTGAAATCATGGTTACAGGATGTTTTTGCGGATGTCCTGGGTAAAAGGACAGAGTGGTACGTCAAATCAGAGAAAGCAGCGTTCTGCTACTATGATGTTAACCAGGCGATCATCCAACTTATAATCTGTAATGGTATCACCTTTATTTATGTGATTACCAATGTGTCAAACGGGTCTATCTCTATAGCAGATGCGGTATTTTACCTGTCTGCCATAGGAACACTTGCCGGTGTCATCATGGATGTCGTCAATAGTGTCAGCAAACTCAACAACGCTAGTTTATCCATATGTCACCTACGGGATTTTCTGGATATGCCAGATAAATCAAACAGAGGAAAAGGAATTGAAGTACCTGATACGGCAGTCGATATTGAGTTTGAAAATGTGAGCTTCATTTATCCGAAATCCGATAAATGCGTTCTGGATAATCTATCGTTTAAAATAAATAGAGGTGAGAAGATAGCGATAGTGGGGCGAAATGGAGCGGGCAAGACCACGCTTGTAAAACTTTTAAGCGGTTTATATCAGCCCTCCAAAGGGAATATCCGCATCAGTGATACAAATATAAATGAATATAACAGAGATGAGTATTACTCGGTTATATCCCCTGTATTTCAGGATATATACCTCTTCCCGGTTTCTATCGCCCAGAATATAGCTTTATGTGAAGATAGCGAGATAGATCAGGATAAACTTTCGAAGGCAATACGATTTGCAGGATTACAAAACAAAATCGACAGTCTGCCTGACGGATACGATACGATATTGCTGAAAAGCGTTGTCGACAATGCAATTGAACTGTCAGGCGGAGAAAAACAAAAACTTGCTCTAGCCCGAGCATTATACAAAGACGGGCTGTTATTGATTCTGGATGAGCCGACCGCAGCGCTTGATCCGATTGCGGAAAACGAAATCTACTTAAAATATAATGAATTTGCTAAAGACAAAACATCGATATTCATTTCACACCGCCTGGCAAGCACGCGTTTTTGCGATCGAATTTTCTTTCTTGATGAAGGCAAAATAACCGAAACAGGCACACATGACGAGCTTATGGCTCTAAACGGTAAATATGCAGAGATATTCAATATGCAAAGACATTATTACAAGGAGGATCTGACGAATGAAAAAGTTTAAAAAAGATATGAAAATTCTATCGCGCGGATATAAAATCATTTTTTCCATTGACGCAATGCTTATCCCGCTTAATGTCATAAGCGCAATACTTGAAGCATTTTTCCCTTTCATTATTATTTATATGGGTGCGGAAATACTGAACGCCTTATCCAGGCACGATAATTTACGCCATATCTATTTATTACTGGCAATAACAATCGTTTCAGTTTTTTTAACACAACAGATAAAGCAGTTAATCGCCCGGGCTATTAATGTTAAAAATAAGGTATTTGAACATAAGTTCATGATGCTTCTTAATAACAAGACGCTTGACATGGATTACGCAAGCATAGAAAATCCCGAGATACATATTAAAAGACAAAGAATAGACGATATACGCAGAGCAGTAGGCGGAGGTATATGGAAACTGGTTTATCAGAGCCGGGATGCTGTCAGCGGTATTTGCACAATGATCGTATCTGTCGCGGTAACATATAAAGCGTTTTTTATTTTCAATTCATCTTCGCAGAACAGCTTTATTGACATTATCGCCTCTCCGCTAAGCTCCGTCATATTGTTTGTAATCATAGCCATAAACACATGGATCACGATTTACTTTAATGCCGTGAGTACGGTAAAGACACACAAGACCTGGGACGAAGCAGTCCCTCAGAACAGGGTGTTGGTATATATCCTGACCAAGTATATAAATACTTATCATGCCGGTAAAGACATACGTTTATATAACCAGAAGCAGATGATAGAGGCCAAATATAAAAAGGCGCTTGACAATTTCGTATGTATCTTTTTCAAAATGGAACGCAACCAGATAAAATACACTAACATAAATACTATTTTATCATCTGTGATCGAGTGGATCGTATATATCTATATCGGTATCCGTGCTATATATGGTCTTATTGGTTTGGGTGATCTGTTTAAGTATATAACTGCAATTAATCAGTTCAGTAGAGGTCTGACCGGGTTTCTGAATTCATTAAATGCTCTCAGGGTGAACAACCAGTATCTTGAAGTGTTACATGATTTTCTCGACATACCAAACGAAAAATATCAAGGGACTCTTACAACCGAAAAACGTGCCGACAATGATTATGAATTGGAATTTCACAATGTATCATTCAGATATCCCGGTTCAGAAACATATGCGCTTAAAAAACTTAATTTGAAGTTCAGCATCGGTCAGCATACTGCTGTGGTCGGTATGAACGGGAGCGGAAAGACTACTATGATCAAACTGCTTTGCCGTCTGTACGATCCTACCGAAGGTGAAATAACGCTCAATGGAATTGATATAAGGAAGTACGATTACGCTGAATACCTTAACATTTTTTCAGTGGTATTTCAGGATTTCAAGCTGTTTTCATTTTCACTCGGACAGAATGTTGCTTCTTCCGTTATTTATAACAAAGCTCAAGCAGAAAAGTGTTTAGAAATAGCTGGATTTGAAGACAGATATAAAGAGATGCAAAAGGGTCTTGATACCCCGATATATAAGGATTTTGAAGATGACGGTATAGAGATATCCGGCGGGGAAGCGCAGAAAATAGCGCTTGCCAGAGCCCTATATAAGGATGCGCCTTTTATCGTTTTAGACGAACCGACAGCAGCGCTTGATCCGGTTGCTGAGTTTGAAATATATTCTAAGTTCAGCCAGATCGTAGGCGATAAAACTGCGGTATATATTTCCCACCGTCTGTCTTCATGCCGTTTCTGTGATGATATCGCAGTGTTCCATGAAGGCGAATTGATACAACGCGGTAATCATGATTCGCTTCTTTCCGATAAGAATGGGAAGTATTATGAATTGTGGAATGCACAGGCGCAGTATTATACCGATAAAGCTGTATAATATGCTTATATATTCAACAAGGGGATGCACATGGATAATCAGGTAAAAACGCCGGAGGAAATGATAAAAATATTACCGGATTCAGAATATGATCAAGCTATGAAATTTATTGAACTTGGCAACCTGCTTAAGTGTAAAGCGCAGGTTAGGTATGCTAAAAGCAATAAGTATTGGCGGTGCGTTTTTTTAAAGAAAAAACCTTCAAGAGTCCTTTTTACTATAGAATGTACTGATAGCTGGTGGCGTATTAAAGCCATGTTATCCAATATAGAACAATATAAACAGGAACTGGAAACTGCTCTATAAATTTAATTAACCTGATTAAGACTGCATATGACTGTCATAAGTGTAATAATTTCTGTAAAGGTCCGAATCCATTTTTTTTGATGGCATTGAATATAGAAAATGTCTCGGATGCAGCTTCTACTTCTCTAAATTTGAATGAAGCCGATCAAAACAGCCTCATTAGTCTGTTGAAAAGGGAAGCTCAGTTCTAGTCCTGCTATATCAAATTATGAAGTATCTTTGATTATCAGAAGATAGTGTATTGAATATACAAATCTGGACGAAATAAGAAATAATGGATAACAACCAGCAGTTGATATAACAACAATTAATTGTTTATTGTTTTTAATATATCCGAATCTTACAATGTAACTGTAGGTACTTGTAAAACTGAATAATGAATGGAGAAAATTCTATGAATATTAGAATAGGTGAAAAAATAAAAGAGTTACGTAAAAAAGCTGATGTGAGCCAGGAAAAGTTTGCTGAGTATCTTAATATTACAGCACAGGCAGTCAGCAGATGGGAGGTTGAAGGATGTTATCCGGATATTGAGCTTTTACCTTCGATTGCCAACTTCTTCAACATAAGCATAGATGAGCTGATGAGTTTTGATGCTATGAAGAACCGGGAAAAGATAGACATGATATTGAAACAAGCAGGACCGGAAAGAAGCAAGAAATGGTACAACGGTACACTAATTGAAACTTTCAGAAAAGCGACGCAGGAATTTCCGAATAATTATGATTTGCTTTACTGTCTTGCGAGAAGTCTGTATCATACAGGAAAACCATATGTAAGCTTAAGTGAAGAAGATCTGCATAAAAACCTTCAGGAGGTCATATCCATATGCAGACGGATTCTGAGTGATTGTATGGATGACGGCTTACGGTTCCGTTCATTACAGATCCTTGCCCGTGCATATAAAGATACAGGAGAGAACGAAAAGGCGATAGAGACTGCAGAACGGCTGCCTTATGCACGTGATTCGCGTGATATGGTACTTCTGGAAATACTTGAAGGGGAAGCTAAATCAGGTCAGATTGTTCAAAACATATGGCTGTTATCTGATATGTTTGAATATGCAATTGAGAATCTGGCTAACTCTAAATACAAGGATGACTCACGAAAGAGGATAGAACTGTTCAGCAAACTGGTAGGTATTGAAGGTGTTTTACATGAAAATAACGATTATATACATGAAAACCTTAGATTAAGGGCAGTGCATTATTGGATGAGTGAAGATTATCTGAAACTGAAAGATTATGATAATGCGATTAATTGTATAGAAAAGTTTGTTGAATACAGTATAAGGTGGGATCTCCTGCCGGATGTATCTGTATATACATCAGTCATATATCAAGGTGAAACATGCCATAAGAATAAAGACTTTGGCGATTACAAAAACACGATCTCAGGAGCAAGGGAGATACTCATGTCAAGGAATATATTCGCACCGGTACGGGAAGATATCAGATTTAAAGCTTCAGTTGCCAAACTGGAAGAGCATATGAATTAAGGCAAATAGATGTTAAGCAGCAGTTTTTCACAGCACAATATTAATGATCCTCTATTGGATATCATAAGGTCCGAATGCGCCTGCATTTACAGGAAATTCTAATGGCCATAATGCAACTATGAAGTTACCAGCATTTGACCAGGCTTACAAGGGACATTAGAGGAATAAAACAGTAAGCTGCATACATAGAAACCGATATGGATATTGTTCACAACAGTGGTTCAATTTCCTCAGCTTCTAATTATCAAAAAAAGAGTTTGATATTTTGAGGTCGAAAATTCCGACTTTAAAACAAATGCAGAATCAGGAGAAAGAAAATATAGCCCTATACTTTTACAGAGTAAGGCGTTAATAAGTACATTTAGGCATATGAAGGATTATATCCCATCAAATAAAGCATACATTAATGCCGGATATACTGATGAAGGTATATTAATTAATTTTCTTGCAGTAATAACAAATCGATGACAGGAAGTAGAATATAATTGTAGAGATGGTACTGGGGTAAGAATACTGTATGAAAACTTGCTATCCAATGTTGAAAATAGGATAATGAGCGTAACAGACAGAGGTGTAGCACATCCTCCTTGAATTTTTGCTTCATACGAAAAAATTGCGCTTCTGTCCTTAATGTTAGATGCGAATGAGCTGGATAGCGAAATACCTGTGTTGCAGGCTATTTGGCATACTTCTCAAAGAGCAGCGTTCTGTGACTTGATTTTGACGGAATATTACAAGACACTAAAAGCGTGGAAACAAAGCCATATGAAACAACATCACCGGAAAAGGAGAGATCGCTCTAATGGAGAAACGAATGTTAATTCATAACATACCGGAAATATCGGCAATTTACTTTGCCATGCTACAATGCGGGTATGACTATTATACCTTTGAGAAAAATGCTGATCTCATTGAAACAATCAAGAGTTTCCGCGTAGCACAAACCGGTTATGATATTTCATTCTTCTTAGCGGTAAAACAAGAAACGTGCGAGGTATACCCATACTGGCCACGAGCTGCCGCTTTAGAAACCGCCACATTCTTCTTTAACCGTACCTCGATGCAATTCAGAGATTTTAGCGCATATCGAAACAGCATTATGTCCGCAGACAATATATCTGATGTCGAACGGAATCAAGACTTCTGGAAATGGATTAAAGCCTTTCCGTCTGCATTAGCTTGCATCTTAAATAGTAATACCTTTAAATCTTATCTTGACTGGGAAAATAAATGGATCGAACATCAAAATCTCACTTTTGAAAATGAGTTAGAAAATATCCAACGGATACTTGATATTTGCGTAAGAAATTACGATTCGCCTGTACAGAAAGTATCTGTCATACTCAATCCCATCAAGTGCGTATACTCCGCAGATTACCACATGAACGGAAATCAGTTCTTTTTCTGCTCAGGTGCATTTAGAATGGAATCCGTTATCCATGAGTTTCTTCACCATGTTATACATCCCTCAGTGAGAGAGTCCAAAGAAATCATTCTTAAGTACCGTATTCGCTATCCCGATATTGATGACTCCTACTACCTATCTGGAGACGAACAAGGAAGGATAAATGCGTTCGAAGAATATCTTGTACGATGCCTTACCAAGAGCATTTTTGCTGAATTCATTCCATCAAATCTCCGTTTATTCATCGATGAAATTTTGCGCGATCTTTCTTGATTACGCGATTGACTTTTATAGCTGGTCTTTCCCATTCCTCTTAACTTTCAAGCGGGATTGCAGTACAATTAACTGCAGATAAAATTTGCATTCTATTACATTGCGAAAGAGAAAAGTAAGGTTGTGTATATCATGTGGAGGAAAGTATGGGAAATATATACGATAAATATTATTGGCAAAATGATAAAGTAAGACTCAGAGCAGTGTCTTCTGAAGATGATAATTATAATGAAAAATTGGACTCTGAAGCTTGGGCTATGGCTAATGAAGAAATAACATTACCACCGGCGATAGTTGAAAAGAAAAACAATGAAAAAGCAGAATTGCTGGCAGATAAAGCGATCGCTTTCTCGATCGAGGATCTGAATGGGAATTATATTGGTGATGTCCGTTATAATGATATCGATCAACGTCACGGTACATTTGAAATAGGTATCAGTATATGGAAAAATTACAGAAATAAAGGATACGGAAAAGCTGCAGTTGTGATTCTGTTGAAATATGCGTTTAATGAATTACGATTAAATAAATGTAATGTCGATTGTATAGATTGTAATAACGGTACGATCGCTTTAATGAAATCCTTAAAGTTCAAACAAGAAGGTGTTATACGGGAAAATATATTCTATAACGGTTCTTATCATAGCAAGTTGTTATTTGGATTTACTGCAGATGAGTACCGATCTTTATATCGTGATTAGTTTAAATAAATGCGAATTATTCGTATAAAGAGAGGATAAGCTGCTAATGGATTTCAGAAAAATTTTTAATGATAAAGTTGAACCTAAAGACTTCGATGAATTCAGGTTCAGGTACTGTGATGAGCTTTTTGCTGATGTTATTTCTCATTCAGAGCTTGATACAACCAAGACCGCTCTGGAAATCGGTCCTGGTACCGGACAAGCGACAGAGCCGATCCTGCAAACCGGTTGTTCGTACTCAGCTATCGAACTCGGCGAGAATTTCACCGCGGATATGAAAAAGAAATTTAGCAGATATAAAAATTTCGATATTGTTAACTCAGATTTTGAAACGTATCCTTTCGAAAAAAATATGTTCGATTTAGTATATTCAGCCGCTACGATCCAATGGATACCGGAACAGATCGCGTTTCCAAAAGTATATGACATCCTGAAAAGCAACGGTACTCTTGCTATGTTTATGACACACACCGACCATAGGACCTCAAATGTAGCTTTATACGAAAATATACAGGATATATACTCACAATTTTACAAACCTGAAATCATATATGATAAGAAATTTAATTACAATAATGCAGTAAATTATGGGTTTATTGATTTTGAACGGCATGAATACCATCAGTTCGTTGAGTACACAGCAGATGAATATGTTTCATTTATCAAGATTTTTGCAGGCCACCTGACCATACCCGAAACGTACAGATCTCAGTTCCTGGATGGAGTCAGAAAATCGGTTCTTAGCTTCGGTAATAAAATAACTCTTAATAATACAATAAT
>JBAYNV010000055.1:0-12230 GCA_041678685.1 Clostridia bacterium | reverse complement strand
TGTTTCTGGAATTGGCTACACGAAATTAATTAAACACTTATTAAGTATTTTCTCCGCAAAGCGTGTTTCATTAACTTGTCTCTAATTATTTACTTTACTTCGCTTAATGATCACCTCTGACCAATGCGGCAAGCATTACCTGTGCATGGACTCTTATGAGGAAATCATTCGGATGATTCACGTCGTTTCCGGTCATATGACAGTAAGGCTTGCGTACAAGAAACGCTTTATGCATGGTCGTCATGTCGCATACGCATGTTCCGGGAACTTCTGCCGCAAGTTCCTGCATTTTTGGGATGAACAGCTCGCGGTGCCCCATACAGTGTATTATCTCCGGATTTGGTAATGTGGTCGTGACAAGAATGAACTCACAGTCTCTATTGCCTTTTTTGGTGATATCCATTATGGATCCTGTCATTTCTTTCACTGTTTCCGGGTCCATTCCGGGATTGTTCATTCCAAATGCGATGAATACCAGATCCGGATGCTTGTCGCTGACTAAAGCTTTTGCATTGGCCTCTCCCCATTTGACATTCGTGCCCGATACCGCTGTGTTAATATATCTGATACTGCCTTTTGTCCCGTCAGTATCCTCTCCGTCTTTTATGATCCTGTCATACCCGTATGCTTTTAAAAGTCCCATGCAGGTGAGCATGCCCCATGTGGGAAGAAACGGTGCGGAGTCAGACATACCCGATGAGTTCCATCCGAAAGTAATGCTGTCTCCATAGAAAAGTATGTTTATATTTTCTTTGTTTTCAAGCTTTCTGACAGTCTTTTTCAACGCTCCGCCCTTATAAACAGGCACAGGCAGAGAATCGTCTGTTTCATGCCTGTACGTTACGGCTATCTGTCTTCTATGAAAATAGTCGCCTTCCTTCCAAAGCACGAACCTGTCGTCCTTTATACCGAACACGTCCTTATTCTCATTTGTCAGGGGATAATATTCGTTATATCTGAATCTGTATATTCCGCCATCCGGTATTATGACCAGCTTTCCGTCTTTAAGATAATAGTCTTTGCCGTCTTCATACCGTTTTGTAAACTGGCAGTCCGTTACCGACAGGACATGCGTTGCAGGATACAGTAAAAAGACAGGGTCCATGGAACCGTCCCTGTTTTCCACGATCATTACAGATTCATCATATACAGTGTCACCTTTCCATACAGGTGAAAGATACTTATCAAGATTAAACAGCATGTTCCCTCCATTACCTCAAAGCACCTGCTGCTCGTTTATGTTCAGCCTGAATTTCATACCGAGCTTTTCGGCAGCCTTTCTGCAAAGAACCATTCTTCCCAGAAATATTTCGAAATAATCCATAACGGAGCAGTATTTGGTATCAATGTTCATCGTAAGGCTTATCTCGGTATGATCATCGTTTATCTTTACTTTTGATTTCTTAACAGAATAATTCACCCTGTCATGGATATCGAAATTGGTCACATCCTGATTTCTTACCCTGCTTCTTCTCACGTCTGTCTTGTCTGAAAGTATCAATGCCGCTGCGACCGCATTAACGGCAACAGCTGTCCCTTCATCATGGTTTCCTATTGCGGTGACGACCGTAGCGATCTCATCAGGGGTGGCTTCCATATCCTTTAATATTCCAAACGCCATGACTGCGCCGCTTTGGGCATGATCCACACGGTTGACAAGATTCCCTATATCATGCAGATATCCCGCTATCTGCCCAAGCTCTACATCCTTCGTGGGATAACCCAATGTGGTCAGGATGTATTTTGCGGTAGTGCATACCTTCATCACATGCGCAAAACTGTGCTCGGTATAACCGAGAGCTATCAGGGTCTCATCTGCCTTGGCAATATAGGTCTTTATCGAATTATTACTCTTGATGTCTTCAAATGTGATCATTTATACTCCTCTTTTTACTTTCGCAGCTCTTATCACGTGGCTGGCAAGGACCGAAGTCGTGACAGTGCCTACTCCTTTGGGGACCGGCGTGCATATGCCTTCTATATCCTTTATATCCTCCATGTCGACATCACCGCACATCTTACCATCGGCATCAATGTTTATACCTACATCAAATACATATGCGCCTTTTGTAACATGTTTTTTGTTTATCATCTTTGCTTTTCCTGCCGCTGCGACCAATATCTGGGCATTACTGCATATCCCTTCCATGTCCAGCGTCTTTGTGTGGCACACGGTAACGGTGGCGTTCTTTTTCATGAGCATCATCGCCACAGGTTTTCCTATGACCATGCTCCTTCCCACGACAACCGCTCTTTTGCCTGATATATCTAATTTGGTATAACTGAGCATTTCCATCACGGCCTCAGCCGTACAGGGAGCATATCCCGAATCATCCCCCTGGAATACTTTTGCCATATTTACCGGGTTTATCCCGTCTACATCCTTAAGAGGATCTATGAGGCCGGTTATCTCTCTTTCATCCATATGCTTTGGAAGCGGACGTAAAAGCAGTATCCCGTCTATACTATCATCACTGTTGATCTTTAAAAATGCCTCTTTGAACCCGCTGTAGGTGATGCTCTCATCAAAATGATGAAGGGTACAAGCAAGCCCTGCCTTGTCGCATCTTTTCACGGCTCCGTTTTCATATGCGATGTCATCCGGCCTGCTGCCGACCCGTATTATGGCAAGATGGGGTTTATACCCGCCAAGGGACGCAAGCTCATTTTTCATTTTTATATTCATAGCCGCCACGACATCGGCACCAAATAACAATTCCATTTTTACCTACCTTATCACTTTCAACACCGCGTTATATACTGCATCCGCTCTTCTTACACCGTCGTCTATAAGCTCATCACAGTGACGGTTGAGATCATTGGCAGTATCTCTGTTTTTCATGGATCTTGTGTTAATATACACATTGACCGACGCTCCTAAAAGCGCGGATCTGAGGAACTGTACTCCGACGGCAACGTCGCTTATAGCTATCCTTGTACCTTTATCGGCATATTCTTCCTGCAGGCATATCATTTCATGCGCTTTCTCCATTATCTGCACGGGCACGAGGCATGCTTCATACAGCACCTTTTCCATGACTTCATCCCTGTATTTCTTTTCATCATCAGTGGTGTTTGGAAGCGAATATGCCTTTGATAACGGCAGGAATACTTCCGCATCTTTATCTATCAGGACAAGCAGCTCATGTGTAAGACACTGAGTCCTTTGAAGAAGGTCTTTCAAACCTTCCTGCACATCGGCATATTTCTTTTTCCCAAGCGTAAGATTGCCTACCATAGCGCCTAACGAACAGCCTATCGCTCCGCCTAAAGCTGAAGCTCCTCCTCCGCCCGGTACCGGTTCTTTTGAGGACAGTGCTTTTATGAATTCTTCGATCGTTTTTTCTCTGATCATTTTTTTTGTTCCTTTACAGAAGAAAATCGTGTATGTTTTAAGCCTTCAGGTAATATAAATGTCACATAAGCAGTATACTATACAAATCGGTATTTTTGTATAAAAAAAAGAACGGAAACCCGTTCTTTTAAAACCTCTTCTTACTCTATATCTATATTAATACGAATCTAAGCAGCGTTTTTGTTCTTAACTTATGCTATGCTTACATTAGCAGCTCTTAACTTTTTGCTATTCTTAGGATCCTGTTCTACATCAAAAGTAACTTTCTGTCCTTCTTTAAGAGTCTTGTAACCATCACTGTTAATAGCTGAGAAATGTACAAATACATCTTCTCCGCCTTCGTCATTGGATATGAAACCATATCCTTTCTCTGAATTAAACCACTTAATTGTACCCTTGTTCATTTGGTACCTCCATAAAAAATTTATATCTCTTACAATTATAAAACCTCACCAGATTCGCAAATCACCTTTCAAAAATGATTTTTTGAGCCTTGTGAGTTCATAGAATGCATTAAGATACTATTGAGTTATACCACTTTGATTTACGGATGTCAAGGATTATTTTTTTATTTTCCAACATTTGCCACTGAAAAAGTATAAATCCCTGTTCAGACCTGTATTATATCTTAATTTCTCAAATAAAGAAATGCTTTCTCATTGTTTTTACATATACCTTATGCTATGCTGAACGCAATGATACCGTGTCTTGGGTCTGTACTAAAACACTAATGATTCTGAATGTATTATATGGTGATCTGCATTTCCGTTTTGGAACTGTTGATAATAAATAAGGAGGAACACAATGAAGAAATCCCTAAGAGTTTTGAGCATGCTGCTTGTACTGGTAATGCTGTTGGGCATCATATCAGGATGCACTGAACAGAAATCAGAGCAGAGGATCGTTTGTCTGGCACCGAATATGGTAGAGGTCGTATACGCCCTCGGTTTCGGAGATCAGATAGTCGGCTGGTCCGCATACACGGACTACCCGCCTGAGGTCGAGGATCGTCTGGGCTGGACAGATTATCACTATTATGAATATACCGATGCCGCAGATTTTGATGTTGAAGCGGAACTGGCAAAAGATGTTGCCGTAGTAAGCAAGTTTTACGACTACAATGCAACGATCGTGGACAGGCTGGATCCTACTCTGATCCTCGGTGAAGGAACAGATCAGGAAGCTATGTGTGCGGAACTTACCGAAAAAGGGTATGTGGCAATGAACTTCACACCGACATCCATCGCAGACATATATGACATGATGATCGCTGTCGGCGAAGCGCTTGGTGTTAAGAAATATGCTGAGGATCTGGTCGAAGGCTATAAGAAAGACATAGCCGAGATACAGGCCATCACTTCTACGCTGGAACCCGTACCCGTTTACTTTGAGATCGCACATCAGATGACTTATGAGTATGACGGAGCCGTCTATACTTACGGCCCGTATACTGAAGCAGCCGGCACGCCGTTCGATGAAATGATAGAGATCGCCGGAGGCACCAATCTGTTCAACGATGTGGAAGGCGATTACATTGAAGTGACTTTTGAAGATGTTGTAGCCCGTGACCCTGCTGTCATACTGTCACCATACTGGCCCGGTGCAGGTGAATTTGAAGTAACATCCATATATGAGATCATGACACGCCCGAATTTCAATCTTATAAGCGCAGTTCAGACAGGCCGCGTGTATTTCTATGATTCCAGTCTTATGAAACGCTTCGGACCGCGTACTGTCACAGCAATAAAGAAACTGGCATACCTGCTTCATCCGTACTATTTCGAGAATCCCGATAATTCCGTTTCACCATGGGAACTCGGAAAGATCGATATCTTTGAAGAAGCTCCTGTGTCTTTACACTGATCAGTTAGCTTAACAGTAATTTGATATTAAAACACTGCAGCATATTCTGCAGTGTTTTTTTTGCTCTGAATATATAAGTATACAAACCTGATACTATGTATTTTAATTCTTATATGCCATTTTCCACAATAACTGATATGACATTCCTCTCGTCATTGCATCAGCGCATCTTCTTTCCGCTTTTGATAACACTGTTGCCTGACTATATTCGGTTAGCGGGAGTACAGTATACTCAGGTAATTGCAGATGTCTTAACAATCTTAGTATGCGTGCCTTCTGTGATAGTGTTCTTTGTCAAGCTGAAAAAGAATGAATTTTATCAGCCAAAGGATGACGTTGGGATAAATCTAACAGAAGTCTAGTGCCTGCTGCTTCTTCCGCCATGTCTTTGTTCTTCAGATTCATCATGAGTCTAATTACCGATATCGGTCGTTGTGTTTGGAATGTTATTTAGCGCATCTGCTACAGCATTCATCAATCCTTTTGATGTATATGTTGCTCCGGATACAGTTTTAACTATTGGATTCTGCGTTTCTATAATAGCATTAATAATGGAACTATAGGCTTTATTAAAATATCGCAGATCCTCAACATGGGATATTACAGATATATTCTCCATCTTTCCGTCCTTAACGGTTACTTCGACATATATCTTGCCGCTAAACCCAGTTGCAGAACCGCTATATGTGCCATCAACAAGCTGATCATTGACCAAGACCGGATCTTCAATTATCGGTATTTGTTCCGTCTCTGCCTGTGTGATATCCGGAGGAACGAATGTGTTGTCCAGAGCATTTTTCACTGCATTTATTATTGCGTTGCTGCTGAAGGTCGCACCGGATACGGTTGGTATATCAAAAGACTGTGTGCCGATTATTCCGTTTATTATATTCTCCTCCGCTTTTTGAAAGAATTCCATGTCATCGCTAGTCGATGTCACGCTGATATATGAAATATTGCCGTTTGATATAATCACATCCACATAGGTTTTTCCTTTGTATCCATATGCATACCCTGAATATGCTCCATCGGTGAATTGACCTGTTGTTGAAGGAGCTTCGGTTGTTACGGATTGTGATGGCTTATCCATTTTCGCATATGTGATGTTGCCTGCATAGTATAGGCCGGTAATTGCAGCTAGTGCTGCTGCAGTTGCCAGAGCAGGTACGGCATCCGCTTTGGCATTTTTCTTTATACAGTTAGATGTACAGATAAAACAATTTATACACTCATCTGATTTTATGACATCATATTTATAAGTTGGTATTCCCATAGGGCATGCTGTGGAGCATAATCTGCATGATTTACAGGTCTCTCTGGGTTTTCTTATCCTGAAAAGACGGAAATGAGATAAAAGGGCATATATGGCTCCTAATGGGCATAGATATCTGCAGAAGAATCTTTGTATGAATACGGATAATATGATTATCGCTAATAATACAAAAGAGCCTATGGATAGCAGATATGTAAGATTCTGCCAGCCACCTAGGGAAGAGTATATGCCGAAAATAGTCCAGGGGCTATATGCTGCATCAGGCTGAATTATCGCAAATGACCAGATCAGGATTACTATACCTAATAAAAGCACGTATTTTATATACTTCAGTATCCTGTCAGCTTTCTCGTTTACTCTGAATTTAAATTTAAAAAGCTTTCTTGAAATAAACCAGAACAAATCTCCTAACGCGCCAAAAGAACACATGAATCCGCAGAAGAACCTTCCCATGAGTACAGTTACGGGGATTATCGCTATTAAAAGGAATATCTGTTTTGCAAATGATTCGAAAGTAAATGTAAGAGTTATAACCGCAACATATATATCCTTAAAGGCATTGAATACCGATACGAATAGTGCAGGAAGGAATATGAAAAAAAGTATCTGAATGCACAACCTGAAAACAGATATGAATTTTATCTTTGTTTTTTTCTTTTCAATTTTATGCGATTCTATCTTTTCCATCTGATATATCCACTTTCTTGGATGCTAAAACATCCAGATCCTTAGTTATGTAGACATAGCTTAAGTTATGCTTTTTAGTGATCCGTCTATACTCATCCGGCCAGTTAACCAATGCCGCTGTAGCTACTGCATCCAGCATAGCCGCTTCCTGTCCGATCACCGATACAGACAAGAGACTGTTTTTTACCGGATACCCTGTACTTTTGTCGATTATATGATGGTATTCAAGCCCATGTAATTTAAAATTATTCTGATATATCCCTGAAGTCGCTATACACTCGTCAGCCAGCGTAATACTTCCAAACGAACAGTTTGTCTGCATTAAAGGATGCTGTATGCCTACATCAAAGGACGTTCCTAAGGCGCAGACTGTTCCGCCGAAATTGATGATAGCGTTATTTATACCTGCTTTTTTAAGCATTTCTCTTGCGATATCGACAGCATATCCTTTTGCGATTCCTCCAAGGTCGATAGACTGTCCCTTTCTTTTTAGAAATACTGTCGAAATATCTTTATCGAGCGATATATCCTTGTAATTTACCAGATCAAGTGTTTTCTGTATGCTATAGCGGTCAGGTAAGATACCTGTCTTTTTTGCAATGCGCCATAATTCCATAACTGGATTTATCGAAATATCATAGGCGCCTTTTGTGCATTTAGCCATATCTACAGCTTTTTCGATAACAGTAAATGTATCAGAACCTACATGAACAGCACTTAAACCTGATAATTTATTTATCCTGGATACTTCGCTGTCTTTTTTGAACAGCGACAAGTAATCATCAAGCTTTCTGATCCTTTGCTCTATAGATCTAAGGATAGACTGATCATGGTCGGAGCTGATGCGAACATAGTTTATGGTACCCAAGGCATTAAAAAGACCCTGAACGTTGAAAGTATTTTCCATATAATAAGTATAATCTAGAATAATGAGAAATTATGGTGCTTAATGTGAAGATTTCATGTCTTTTCTGTGAACTCTAATTTTAATCGGAGTAGAATATGTACAGAGGTGGTTTATACGTGATTTTGCTGATTATTAAAGCCTTTATCGGAAGATACGATCACATATGACGAGTCCGTCATGGTCGTGGAAAATGAGGATGGAGATATCCCTTTACAGGCATTAGCGTATGATATTGAAAAGATCATATCGGTAAAGAATGCTTATTTTATGATGCCTCCATACGGAATATAATTCATCATATATATTGCATATGAATGTTTAAGCACTTTGAATTGTGTAAAGCGAGTAATCAATGATTCTTACTAATATTAGCATTATATAGCCCTCGATAGCAAAACTTCGTATAATCAAGCATGGCATGTTGCATTATACGGAGTTTTGTATTAAGATATACATAACTGCACCGGCGTACACAAATGCACATTAGTACGTTGCAAGGAGGCTTACATGAACTGGATCAACAGAACAATAACAGATCATCTTATAAATACAATAAAAACCTTTCCCGCAGTTCTGATCACAGGGCCTCGCCAGGTAGGAAAATCTTCTTTACTTCAAATGGTAGCAAAAGATTTTGAGTATATTACCTTTGACAATCCTCTTTATTTACAGCAGGCAAAAAGCGACCCTGAATTATTTCTGATTAATCATTCCTCAAAACTGATTCTCGATGAGATACAATATATTCCTGAATTATTCACATATCTGAAAATCAGAATAGACGAAATGAGATTTGCTGCATTACAGAACAATCAATCTCAGAAATGTCTGTTTCTCTTATCAGGTTCGCAAGCATATGGATTAATGCAGAATGTCAGCGAATCTTTAGCAGGAAGATTAGCCATACTGCCACTTCAGGGAATATCCTATCGCGAACAAAAGAATATATCATGCTCAGAACCTTTTTTACCGACTGAGGAATATCTTACTGTTCGCAAAAAAGAAAGTGTTGATTTAACAGATCTTTGGTCACTGATTCATAGAGGTTATATGCCAAGACTTGTTGCTTCAAATGATGACTGGGAAACTTTTTATTCCAGTTATGTTTCAACATACATAGAACGTGATGTTAATCAGATATCAAATATAGGAGACAGAGGGGATTTTGTACGTTTCATGGCTTCAGTTGCTGCACGCAGCGGTGAGCTATTAAATTATAACAGTATATCAAAAGATCTTGGCATTTCTGCAACTACAGTAAAGCGATGGATTCAGATATTGGAAACTTCCGGGATCATCATGCAGCTATATCCGTATTGTAGCAATCATCTGAAACGTATGATAAAGACACCGAAAGTATATTTTATGGATACAGGGCTGATGGCTTGGCTGACCAGATGGATCACCCCTGAAACCATAAAGCATGGCGCGAAAGCCGGTCAGTTTTTCGAAACCTTCGTGGTTTCAGAAATTGTCAAATCATTTTTAAATGCAGGAAAATCATTACATAATCTATATTTCTATAGAGATGCGGACCAAAAAGAGATCGATCTTATTATCGAAGAAAACAGGACTGTATACCCTATAGAAATTAAAATGACTGCAAAACCTGAAAAAAGAATGACACAGACTTTCCGGATTTTAGAAGATGCAATAAAAGCTGACAATATGCAGATAGGAGATGGAGCAATTATTGATCTTTATCCCGACCTTCTTCTAATTGATAAAAAGGCATGGTCGATCCCTGTCGGATACCTATAAATCAATCAATCTCACATTCTTTCTTGCAGCTTACAAGAAACTCTGTATCGGCGGATGTCTCATTCCCTATTACTCTTAAAACTGTCTTACCACACCTTTTATAAGAACTTAATCAACTACGGCACATCCACATTGTCAGACCTGATAAGCTTTATCGAACCTGCTGTCACGAGTCTTAAAGGTTCATTACAGTAATTTTGAGGATTCATATTCTAGATAGGTTATACATAGCTAGCTTGTGCATAAGGATTTAGCTGTAAAAGCCAGCAGGATGATGATATGAATAACGCTTCCTGTAACCAGGTTTAATCTGTGCCTTCCGTCCTTGTATAGCAGAATTCATATTCTGTGCCTAATTCGTTATTCGTTCCGTCGAACTTATCAGCGTTATCTGCAGGTACAAAATACTTTTCCAGATATTTTATGAACGGAGTAATGTCCATATCCTTATTTGTCTCTATCATTATAGACTCGATATACTCGTTCTTGAATCGTTCTATTTTATACTTCTCGTTATACCCTGCATACGTGACGTATACAGTGTCATACTCATCAGTGGTCACATAATAGCCGATAACTTTGAAATCCGTGAATACAAGAGGGAATCTGTTCACTGCTTCCTCGTTTGAATGTAAACCAACCAGATAATCGGACTCTTCCAAATTATCAACACTTTGATAAGCTTCATATAGTGTTACCGGTATTATGGCATATCCTTTCACAAGATCCTTGCAGTCTTCTTCTCTTGGCACAATGAGATCCTGATCAGTATAGTCCCCAAGGAATGTGACACCGCAATCGCTCTTCATTTTTTTTATATCATTTATACTGGTGACAGCCTGATGATACATGATGTCAGTAATCCCCGGATGATCAAAATAATTAAAGGATGCTTTCCAGCCCACGATTATTCCATATGGAGTTATAGGATTGGTCGGTGAATTGGCTCTTCGGTTAGTACCCATAACTCCCGTGCTTATAACTATATCAGTTATATACTGCGAATATGTCTCATAATCCCTTATCAGTGCATCAGCATATGCGGGCGACATCTTGAGATTGATATCTCCATCTATCCTTGAGATAGTGAATACGTTTTTATCATTGCTTACTTCAGGCTGCGTACTCAGGGTAGGCGACGGATCTGTGACTGTCTCAACCGGTGACTCCGTGATTACCGGGTCTAAGTTCAAAGAATGGACGAACTGATAAAGATATGGCTCATCAAACTTATTCGTTTTGCCCTCATACTCAAAAGAGGCATTTTCATCCACAAAATATCTTCTAAGATATTCGATAAGTTTGGAAAGATCCTTCTCCTCATATACATCGATCTCCAGAGTGTCCACATATTCCGTCATATCATCCTGGCTTGCCATAATCAGCTTACCAAACCCTGAATATGACACATATATTGTGTCATATTCGTCTCTTGTGGTGTACTCCCCTATTATCTTGTACATACCCAGATAACCTGAATCGGAGGAATGACGCAATGTCAGTATCTTTTCCTCTTCCGTAAGCTCGTTATTTATATATCTTTTCATGGAAGACGGTATTATTACATAGTCTGCCTTGCTGTCCATAAGCAGGTCTGCAGAGTATCCTTCGTAAAACCTTATGCTGCTCTTTTTCTTGTCGGAAGTTATCGCGCTTATGTCAGTTATACCTTTGCAGTATTTTATAGCGCCAAGAATATCTATTGCATCCTTATCTCCCATATTTACCAGCAGATCCCCCACACCTCCCCATCTTATTCCTGTCTCGCTTATCTCATAATTAACAGAGGACATATTAAGACCTGCGATCTCATCTTTAAAGAATGACCTGCTTGTAAGAAATATCTCTGAGTACTCATAAGGCATTTCCAAGGGATCCTGACCGTCTGTCCTTTTTATGACTATATCGCTGTCAAAGCTTACCTTCTGTCTAAAAAGGCTGTCTTTAAATATTATTAATACTGCCGCTATAATGGCAACCAGAACCACACAGACTATCACGATCCATATGCTTTTCTTGTTTGTTTTCTTTTCCTTTTCCATAAGGTTTACCTCTTTTTCTTTTATTGATTCATGCTTACATCCAGCTTCAACGATCAATATACTGATATGTCTTTGCCCCATAAGCATAACAGTACTGCCGCTGATGCAAAATCAAATGCATAGCAGAAATTCCTTAGCTTTACCCCTTCCATATTTCCTCTGTTTGTTATGATACTTGTTTATTATACTCCTGTGTTTTAATGACAGTCAATACCGGATTTTCCATACATTCCCATACTTGATTCCGGATATTCTATTATGATACATCCATGCAGCAGTATGGCTTATCATATCTTGCCCGCATGCAGATAAAAATGTATAATTCTATACATGAAGATAATA
>JBAYNV010000054.1:0-12383 GCA_041678685.1 Clostridia bacterium | reverse complement strand
TCAGCCACTCCCGGAGTATAGGCGACAGAGAGATCGGCTTTGGATTTAACAGATACTCTTGATATGACTTCGATCTTACCTTTCCATTCCTTGTGAGCACGTAATGATACAGATTCATTTTGCATATTTAAGCATATCCTCCGATAAATATAATAATACAAAAAAAATATAAAAACAACATAATATAAGCTTGGGAAAATGATACTATTTTTAATACAATTATCGTATAATTCTGATATGGGGTGATATTCATGGATGAAAAACAATTGTTGAAATGGAGTGAAGCTTCTCTAGCAGATATAGATCTTGTTACTGAAATCGATAAGATGATTAAAGATCCGCTCAACATCAAAGACGCATTTGAGGGTGACCTTGTTTTCGGAACCGGCGGCTTACGCGGTATCTTGGGCGCCGGAACGAATAGAATGAATATTTATACTGTCAGAAGAGCTACATTTGCTTTAGCCTCTCATATTGGAAAGGGAAAATCCGTTGCAATTGCTTATGATTCCAGGATCAAATCTGACTTATTTGCAAAAGAAGCTGCAAAAGTATTGGCAAACTGCGGTATTAAAGTATATATCTTTGACCGGGTAGCTCCTACTCCCCTTCTCTCATTCGCTGTAAGATTTAAAAAATGTGACAGCGGTATAGTTATCACAGCTTCCCATAATCCATCTGATTATAACGGATACAAGGTTTACAATGCTAAAGGCTGCCAGATAAATCCAAGTACTGCTGATAAGATAATGAGCATAATGATGAAGACAGATATGTTTCATGCAGCGGAAGATGAATCAGGTTATGATGAGCTTCTTGCTAAAGGAAATATCGAATATATAGATGGATCAGTGATAGATGCCTATATAGATTCTGTGAGTGCTGAAGGATTCAATAAAGGAAAAAAAAACCTGAAGATCGTATATACCCCATTGAACGGTTCAGGTCTTGAATGCGTTACAAAAGCATTGACCCAAAATGGTTTTTCAGACATACACATTGTTGCAGAACAGAAGGACTGTGACGGACGCTTTCCGACCTGCCCTTATCCGAACCCTGAAATGAATGAAGCTATGGAATTGGGGATCAGAGATATGGAAAAGACAGATTCGGATATACTTATTGCCACTGATCCGGATTGCGACAGAGCCGGTGTTGCTGTTAAAACGAAAAAAGGAGATGTCCGTTTACTGACAGGAAACGAAGTAGGTGTTCTGCTTCTTGACTATATCTGCCTTATGAGGGTAGCTTTGGACCGTATGCCGGCAGATCCTGTTGTTGTTAAAACGATAGTGACTACAGATCTGTCAAAAAAAATCGCTGATAAATACAAAGTGGAGATGATTGAAGTACTTACCGGTTTCAAATATATCGGCGAACAGATAGGTATTCTGGAAGAAAAGCATGAAAAGGAAAGATACATCTTTGGGTTTGAGGAAAGCTGCGGATACCTCTCCGGTACTTATGTCAGGGATAAAGATGCCGTAAATGCAAGCCTTTTGGTGTGCGAAATGGCAGATCATTATAAGTCAGAAGGCATATCACTTGAAGACAAACTTAATGAAATATACAAGGAATATGGAATGTCTGTCACTCATCTTGGCAATTATGAATTCGCTTGTTCAGGAAGCCACGGTATCATAGGAACGATAATGGGCAGATTCCGTGCTTCAGATATTCCCTACAAGGATTATATGCTTGAAGATGGTGACTTAAAAGCTGATGTACTTAAGTTTGATATTACTGATCTTGGTATCGCAATTGTCAGGCCCAGTGGGACAGAGCCTAAAATAAAGGTATATTATTCATCATATGGATATGATATGATTGATGCAGAAAACAGATCAGGGAAATTAATAAATCTTATTGAAGGTATTTTGAAAGCGGAGCTATAGAAATATGGATAAGATCACATATTTAAGAACACATAAAAGGAAAAGCAGATTCAAATTTGAATTATTCGGTTTTTTATACTGTTCTTTGATGATAAGCATAATGATTTATTATTATATTTCAGCTGATCTGCAATTGTTATTTTCAAAAAGCATTTTTCTGCCCCCTGTTGATGAAAAACTGAATGTAATGTATTTTTCTCTTATATTCATGGGTATGCTTTCAATAGTCTTCAATATAGGTTTAGTGCGGATGTTCAGGACAAGGATATCATATCTGTTGCATGGCATTCAGATAATAATGAATGTTGCTCTTTCATGCACCGGTTTCTTTTTCAAAAGTGAAGTGACCGGATGGATTTTCGATATGTATGTGATATGGAGCAGCATATATTTCTTAGCGTTGTTTGTATGTTTCTTTATTGAAAAAATAGATTACTCAAAATATGGCAGCAGATTGATGAGAGTCGTTGCTATTATCATCGGTTCTTTATACATTATTTATGCATTTCAGATAATAACCGGATTGTTAGGTTCTATATATAATAATTATTCATCAGTATTTGAGCTCTGTATATTATGTGCGTCATTCATTTATGCTCTTTTTAATTCCATATACATGCTTTTCAAATATGAGTCAAGTAGTAACGTGAAATAAACTTATTCAAATACCGGGAGTCTTTTTACGGGTATATCAGTATTTTTTAGATCATCGATTTTATCTATGATCTGAAAATCGTAACACCATGCTAAAGTCATAGGATCAATATCACAAAGAAATCTGTCATAATACCCTTTTCCATATCCTACTCTGTAACCATTTTTGTCGAAAGCGATACCAGGTATTATTATTGCGTCCAGTTTCCTTTTATCGGCTATGACCGGATCCCTTGGTATTTTTATACCAAAACTATCAGTAATATATTCAGTTTGTCTGTCAATCTCAACCGCAAGCATCTCATTCATGTTATTTATATATGGAATGTATACATGTTTGCCATGAAAAAATAGATACTCGATCAAATCCTTGGTATCTGCTTCATTATCGATCGGCATGTATACCATATAACTATCGTGATGTATCAAATCAGAGCCAATGAAGAAATGAAGAAGCTTACCGGATAATTCCTTTCTATCCGACTCTGATAACTGATGTCTCTTATTCCTCATGATTTTACGCAGTTCGCATTTTAACATTGTGTCTCAAAAAACATGTTATCGACATAAAGATCCGTGAACTCCATATCCTGACTTAGTTCAACGTATTCTGTGATTTTTTTGATATCATCCATTACAGAAAAATAACCCTTGTTCAGCAATAACATGCTGATCCCCATTAATGATGTGTTACCTGAAGGTATGACTTTACTCTTTAATTCCGGCGGGATAAGGCCGATACCGCATGTGCTCTCCACATTGAGCACCGTGCCGAAACCTCCTGCAAGATATAGTTTATCGATATCCCCATAATCATAGCCGGATCTTTTTATAAGTATCTTCAATCCTGCAGCAATTGCCGCCTTTGCATTCTGTACTTCCCTGATATCCTTCTGATTAAGAAATATATTCTCAGTCAACTTAAAATCATCATTATCCAGATGCCCTGTGTCGTCGATAGCTCCATTTAACAGCATACTGTACACTGTATCTATCAAACCTGAACCGCATATCCCTATTGGAGGCTTGTTTCCGATAGTTGTAATTACATGTTCGGAGTCATAGCCTACAGACTTGATGGCACCTGCAATACCTGCGACTCCGCAAGAAATATTAGCACCTTCGAAGGCAGGCCCTGCTGCAGTAGCACAGCATAATATCCTATCTTTAGAACCCAGTACCATTTCTCCATTAGTACCGATATCAAGGAGGATGCAGGGTTTTTCAGATTTATATAAACCTGTGGCTAATATCCCTGCGAGTATATCCCCACCAACATAACTGGCAATAGATGCTGAAACAAGTATCTTTCCTTTTTCATTTATACTGATCATGTTATTTAAAGACGGATCATCACGGTCTAAAATATGCATGTCAAGAGTAACAGGAGTAAAGGGCGCAATACCTATACCGGTAGGATCAAGACCCATAAACAGATGAAGCATTGTCGTATTACCGGCTATTGTCACCACATATATATCATTTGAAACCAAATGATTTTCGTTACATAACTGAAGGATCAACGAGTTCACTTCAAGAAGTATCGTATTTTGGATAATGCTCAGATTTTCACTTGAGTTCGCAAACTGTATACGTGAAATAACATCAGAACCAAAGCGTGCCTGCCTGTTGATATCAGACGCAACCGATATTTTTATTCCCGATCCAAGATCATAAAGCGCGGCCGCTACTGTAGTTGTTCCTATATCCACAGCTACTCCAAAACCTTCTTTTATGTAAGGATCAAGCGTTACAGCGCCATTTCCAAGCCTGTCCTCAGTCATTATGCTTTGTTTTGTATTTGAACCGCTTAGATCAATGACCTGACCGTCTTTCAAAGGCATGAAACAGGCAAGACGTATGTTACCCTTTATTTCCTCTTTAGAGAGGAATTTACTCTCTTCATCTGTTATCGGTATAACACTACCCGTTATTCTGACCTTACACTTACCACATCTTCTGCCACCTCCGCATGGTGCAACGAAAGTAATTTCAGGGATATCCTTTAATAAAGAATAAACATTAGGATGATGCAGGGATTCTGTATCAAATTCAAAAATTCTAGTATCAGTTATGATTTTTATAGCCATATCCAACTCCTTACCCGTAACATTATACATTATGATACATGAAAAATGTGCAAATGCCAGATATTTTTCAAGCTCAATGATTTTATAAACATTGTAATATATGGTCAGAATGTTATAATTAAGTATAAATGAAAATCATTTCTAAGGAGTTATCATGGCTATTAAGGAAGTTAGAACAAGATATGCACCATCACCCACCGGGTTTGTACACATAGGGAATCTAAGGTCAGCATTATTTGAATATCTTGTCGCAAAAGCAAACGGCGGCAAATTCATATTAAGAATAGAAGATACGGATCAGAAGAGATATGTTGAAGGTGCTGTTGATGTTATCTATAGGACATTGGATATCGTTGGCATCAAACATGACGAAGGTCCGGATATAGGCGGTGCTTTCGGACCGTATGTTCAATCGGAAAGAAAGGATATCTATCTTCCTTATGCTAAAGAACTTATTGAAAAAGGAAAAGCTTACTATTGCTTCTGTGATGAAACGCGGCTCGATGAACTTAGAAAAACTGCAGATGAACAGAAGCTGCAATTCAAATATGACAGAAAGTGTTATCATTTATCTAAAGAGGAAATTGGCAGCAGAATAGCAGCCAAGGAACCGTATGTTATAAGGCAGCTTATTCCCGACAATGGAACGATCACGTATAATGACTCAGTATTCGGTGATATTACATTTGATAACGATGTACTTGAAGATCAGATACTTATCAAATCAGACGGGTATCCAACATATAATTTTGCCAATGTCGTAGATGATCATCTTATGCAGATAAGTCATGTGATAAGAGGAAGCGAATATATCACATCCACTCCGAAATATATCCATCTTTATAATGCATTCGACTGGGAACCTCCGGTATTTGTGCATTTGCCTTTGGTTATTAAAGAAGGCGGAGGGAAAATATCCAAAAGAAGCGGAGACGCATATTTTTCCGATCTGTTGGATGCAGGTTATCTTCCTGAAGCAGTTGTGAATTTCCTGGTTCTTTTAGGATGGAGTTCAGGTACGGAACAGGAATTCTATACACTTGCCGAGCTTGAAAAAATATTTGATATTAAGGGGATAAACAAATCACCATCAATATATAACACGGAAAAACTAAGGTGGATGAACGGCGAATATATCAGAAAACTCACGCCTGAGAAATTCTGTGAAGTATCAGCACCTTGGATCAAAAAGATACTGGGTGACAGATTTGATGTTGCTAAAATCGCATCAATGATACAAAAAAGAGTGGTGGTCCTCAGTGAGATCCAGGACATGATAGGATTTTTGAAAGAACCCGTTAAAGTAGATGTACAGCTGTATATAAATGAGAAAAGCGCATCTACGATCGATCAGGCAAAAAAACTTTTGCCGATAGAAAGAGACAGGATGGATAAGCTTCCTTCATTTGACCATGATTCTCTGTATAATATGTTTGTAAACCTTGCTCAGGAACTGGGAGTTAAGAACGGGTTAGTTATGTGGCCTGCAAGGATCGCTTTAACAGGGCTTCTGGTAACACCGGGTGGAGCAGTTGAGCTTGCTGATATATTAGGGAAGGATGAATCACTGAAAAGGCTTGATGAAGCCATAAAAGGATTGCAGTGAAAAGATGATAGAATATGATGGCCTGCCGGGATTCTGCAGGGATTTTCTGTCTTATATAGAAACTATACAAAACCGGTCTCTTGAAACAGTCAATGGATACTACTATGATCTACGTATATTTTTCAAATACATTAAAAAAACCAAATATGGATGTAATGATGAGTTTGATAATATAAGGATCGATGATATAACAGTAAAAGATCTTGAAAACATTAATATATCCGATTTTTATGCATATATGACTTTTCTGACGAGGGAAAGAAGTGATTCTGCAAAAACCAGGGCTCGAAAAGTCGCATCGATCCGTTCTTTATACCGATATCTGTTCCAGAAAGTGAAGCTTATCAAATCCAATCCTGCATTGGAACTGGAAACCCCGAAATTGAAGAAGGCACTTCCCCGCTATCTCAGCCTTGAACAAAGCGAGAAGCTTCTCGATTCAGTCCATAGTAAACATACTCAAAGGGATTATGCGATAATAACATTATTTTTAAACTGTGGGATCCGTATTTCAGAACTCGTAAATATCAATATCAGTAACTACAGGGATGATACGATAAAGCTATATGGAAAAGGAAATAAGGAACGAACGATATATATAAACGATGCATGCAAGTCAGCGTTGACTGATTATCTGAGTGTACGCCCGAATGATACCGCTAAAGATAAAAATGCTTTGTTTTTAAGTGATAGGCACACAAGGATAAGCAGAAAAACAGTGCATGTGATAGTCAAAAACCAGCTTCATAATGCAGGGATAAATACTGACATGTATTCTGCCCATAAACTCAGGCATACTGCTGCCACGCTTATGTATAAGTATGGTAATGTGGATATAAGAGCACTGCAGAGGATATTAGGGCATGAGAGTATTTCTACGACGGAAATTTATACTCATACGGACGAAGAACAGCTAAGAACAGCGACAAACAGGAACCCTTTATCAGAATTTAAGAAAAACAGGAAAGAAAACGAATGATGGAACCAACTAAGCATTTAAAACGTTAAATATGCAGACGTTTTCGTATTACTTTACATTATGTTATCAATTAGTGTAAAATAAACAAGGTTATATTTTTTGAAGGAGGCATAATGATCTTTAAAAAGTTTTTAACAGTATTTGCGACAGCGATGTTCACCGTCCTGATATTAACAGGATTTATTGCTGTAATTATAATAAATGCGAAACAGGAACAGGTAGATGCTTCAACTGATAACGGTACAAATGGAAATACTAATATCAGTGATGATGAAATAGACTGGACTGACAGATATGTTGATGCACAGGCTCAACCATTTAATGTGCTTCTTTTTGTTTCTGATGTGAAAGGTGCCGATACCGACGCTATTATATTGATCAACATCGATTCAGTTAACAGTAAGATCAGTTCGATGAGCATCCCAAGGGATACGATCATAAAAAACCAGCAGAAAGCCTTATCGATTTATGAAAGCTCAACAAACACGATACTTGAAGATGAAAAAGTAATAGATATATTTGAGGAATTCCTTAGCACCGATATTAAATATACTGTCAGGATGAATGTCAATGTAATTGCAGATATAGTAAATGCGCTTGGCGGATTGGACTTCTATATACCGGCGGATATCACATATTATGACAACGGAGTAGATGCAGCGACCGGAGTATACGATCCCGATCTGGAGCTTGTTATCGAATTTAAAAAAGGACAGCAGTACTTATCCGGATCTGATGTGGTAAAACTTCTCAGATTCAGAAAAGCGACTGAAGGTACAAGTTCAAGCGAGCTTGAAGAATACTATGGTGAAGGATCAGACCTTAACAGGATCGAAATGGATAAGCAGATCATAAATGCTTTCCTTGAGCAGGTATTTGAAATGAGCAGAAGGAATCTCATAAGTAAACTTACAAACCTTCTCTCACTCATGTATGATGATATAGATTTTTACATTACGCTTTCCGATGCACAAAACATACTTAATACCGTCCTTGAGATGATACCGACTGACAGCAGCGATAAATTCGTATGGAGCGGAATCGAATGGTATACCCTTCCCGGTTCATATGTGTCATCTGTTTTGGGAGATCATTATGAAATAGATGCTCCTGCAACTGCTACGATCATTAAGAATTCATTTAATATATTACTCGATTGACGTAATATATAAATATGACTAATATAAAAGGCGTGTCATACATAGCCTTTTTTAATACCTAAAAATGATATTTCGTATTAAGGATGATCATGGATAAGCTCAGATTCATAAAAGCCAGAGATAAAGTAATAAGTAAGGATACGATAAAACAAGGGATAGGTACCCTTGCTGAAAAAAGCCTTCACTCGGTTTTGAAATACTATTTCGAACCAGATACGAATGCTCATGAGATCAGAGTCAATGGTTTTGTTGCTGACATTAAAAATGAAAATGGCATTATTGAGATACAGACAGGCAATTTTAATAAGATGAGAAGAAAGCTTGATTCTTTTCTTATTGATAATAAAGTTAAAATCGTATATCCGATAGAAAATAATAAATGGCTTATATGGATAAATGATGAGACCGGTGAAATAACTAAGAAACGGAAAAGCCCCAAAAAAGGTACTCCGTATCAGGCATATTTCGAGCTCTATAAAATAAAAACGGTGCTTACAAATCCCAATCTGAGTATAGATCTTGTTTTTTTAGATATAGATGAATACAGATTGTTGAATGGCTGGAGTGATGATCTGAAAAAAGGGTCTTCAAGATATGAACGCGTACCGGTCGATATAATCGACGAGATACACATAAATGTGCTGGCTGACTATATGAATCTGATGCCATGTGATATGCCCACGGTATTCAAAGTGAAGGATTTCAAAAAAGCTTCAGGTTTAAGCTTACGAGGATGCCAGACAGCGATCAATATATTGAAATATATCGGCCTTGTTGAGTATGTGGGCAAGGAAGGAAAAGCATTTTTATATAAAATAAAAGCCACATGAATGTGCGGCTTTTACAACGAATAATACAGTTTTCACTTTATAGATTTATATAAAATGTTTTAAATGCTTTGTATGACATATATATATCCGCTTTACCGGCAAGTTCATATGGTGCATGCATTGACAGAAGCGGTACCCCGGCATCAAGAACGTTGATACCTAACTGAGCTGCGAATTTTGCGATCGTTCCGCCTCCACCGGCATCTATCTTTCCTAATTCACCTATCTGCCAGATGACATCGCTCTGATCAAAGAGTTTCGTTATACTATTGACGAATTCACAGTTTGCATCGCTTGCTCCGCCTTTACCGCCTGAACCTGTATATTTTGCGATCGCTATTCCCCTGTTGATATATGTAGAATTATTCGCTTCAAACTGACCCTTATGGTTTGGATCGAATGCTGCGGTGACATCAGCCGAAAGCATTACCGAATCACGCATAACGCTCTTGATATTAAGATTCAGTTTTTCCTTAGTTGCTGAAACATCCAGAAGAGCTGAAATCATTTCAGTTACATATGTTATAAGGTCGCACTGTGCTCCTGTGTTTCCATTTGAGCCTATCTCTTCCTTATCTGAAAAATAACAATAGCATGTTTTGTCAGGAAGACTGTTACCTACCTCGGCAAATGCTTTAAGCGATGTGTAAGCACATACCCTGTCATCATGCCCGTATGCTCCAACGATAGATGCATCGAATCCGACATCCCTTGCCTTCAAAGCCGGAACGACCTCTAGTTCCGCGTTTATGAAATCTTTTTCAGTAATCCCATACTTCTTAAACAAAAGGCTTAAAACTGTGTATTTGACCTTCTCAGCTGATTCTGTCTCAGTATATGGCACAGATCCCACAAGTATATTGAGGCTTTCACCCGGTATCGCTTCTTTAAGTGTCAGTTTATTCTGTTCAGCTGATAAATGAGGAAGAAGATCAGGTATTACAAAAATAGGATCATCATCACTCTCACCAACATTTATCTCGATCTGCGTGCCGTCATTTTTGTAAATGACTCCATGTAAAGCCATAGGTATATTCACCCACTGATATTTCTTGACTCCGCCATAATAATGCGTTTTCAAGTATCCCAGTTCGGTATCTTCAAAAACAGGCAGAGGTTTAAGATCAAGTCTTGGTGCATCGATATGGGATCCTATGATCTTTAAACCCTGAGAAAGCCCTTCCTTTCCGATTATCGCAAGAAGTACAGTTTTCCCGTTTTCTTCATAATAAAGCTTGTCACCGGGATGAAGATCCTGTTTCTTCTTAAAAGCGCTTTTTAAAGATATGAAAGCATGATCTTCGCAGAATTTATGAATGTATCTTATGCATTCCCTTTCCGTTTTGCACTCGTCCAGAAAACGCTTATAATCTTCACTGAATCCATTGACCAGATCATATGAATCCAGTCCTACTTCCTTCCATACATTCTTTCTCTCATAAAAAAGTGTACTTTTAGCATCTTTATTTTCTACCATGATATACCCCTTATTTATCCTTATTTTTTTGATAGCATGTATTATCACTGTTCTGACAGCAGACATCACAGTGGCTAGCGGTTTTTGATACTTCCTCGCCCCTTCTCTTATGATAGTCATTTATTGCCGCTTTTATAGCTTCTTCAGCAAGGACCGAGCAATGGACTTTGACCGAAGGCAACCCGTCAAGAGCTTCCATTACTGCTTTGTTGGTCAATGATAAAGCTTCATCAAGAGATTTGCCTTTGACCATTTCCGTAGCCATACTGCTTGTAGCGATCGCGGCTCCGCATCCGAAAGTTTTAAATTTTACATCTTTAATGATATTATCCTCGATCTTCATATAAATTCTCATTATGTCTCCGCATTTGGAATTACCTACTTCACCTATTGCATTCGCATCAGGTATTTCCCCTACATTACGCGGATGTTCAAAATGATCCATTACTTTACTGCTATACATTTTCTCTCCTTTTTAATAATTATACATCATTTAAACTGACCTATCCATATACAGTAATTATTTTGATTTAATAAAATTCTCATACAGAGGGGACATTTCTCTGAGCCTCTTTACAACGCTTTCAACTGAATCAACTATATATGGTACTTCATCCATGGAATTATCTTTTCCGAAGGTAAGCCTTAATGAACCGTGCGCGACTTCATGAGGTAATCCGAGAGCAAGAAGAACATGGGACGGATCCAACGAACCGGATGTGCATGCTGAACCGGATGACGAGCTGATTCCCTTAAAATCCAGAAGCAGTATTATAGACTCACCTTCAATAAATCTGAAGCAGAAATTGATATTGCCCGGCAGACGCTTTTCAGGATCTCCGTTATAGATGATATAAGGTATTCTCTCTTCAATACCCTTTTTGACAGCATCTCTGATTTCTTTGATACTGATATCCGATCCTTCCATATTATCACAGGCCTTTTTCAATGCGCAGGCCATTCCCACTATTCCAGAAATATTCTCTGTTGCAGCACGTCTTGTTCTTTCCTGTGCTCCTCCATGGAATAGATTATCTGTCATTATCCCTCTTCTTATATATAATGCACCTACGCCTTTTGGTCCGTAAAATTTGTGTGCTGATATTGAAAGCAGGTCGATATTCAGATCCTGTACATCTATTTTGACCGTTCCGGCAGCCTGGACAGCATCAGTATGGAATATGACACCATGTTTCTTTGCTATCTTCCCTATTTCCCTGATCGGCTGAATAGTTCCAATCTCATTGTTCGCAAACATCACAGAGATAAGTATCGTATCTTTGCGGATGGCTTGCTCGATTTTGTCAGGATCTACGATACCATTTGTCTCAACAGGTACGATCGTTATCTCAAATCCTAACTTTTCCATATACTTGAATGTATCGAGTACGGCATGATGTTCGATATTGGTAGTTATTATATGTGTCCCTTTATGCCTGTTGAATGAGCAAGTGCCTTTTATGGCCCAGTTATCGCTTTCAGTCCCGCACGATGTGAAATATATCTCGCTGCTTTTACAGTTGAAACAACCTGCTACAGTATCACGTGCATTTTCTATAGCTTCCTTTGCCTGTCTCCCTGTCTCATATATCGATGAGGGATTACCATAAATATCCCTGAAAAATGGCATCATTTTCTCAAATGCTTCCTGATCAAGCTGTGTAGTAGCAGCATGATCAAGGTATATTTTCT
>JBAYNV010000053.1:0-12498 GCA_041678685.1 Clostridia bacterium | reverse complement strand
TGCGAACAGCCTGCCAGCATTCTCTTTTGTGACCTGTCTGCTATATTCCTTCTCTTTGCAAAGGTAATAATACATCCCCCTGGGAGCCTGCTTATTCGAGCATATGAAAGCATAGGTCTTTGCAGGTACTGAAGGATCCGTTCCGTGTTTTTTACGAAGTGACCATACAAGCTTCACAAGTCCACCTGTATTCTTTAAACCTATATCAGTATTCACCAGGCCAGGATCGATACCATATGCTTTTATACCGCTTGCTCCGAGCCTTTCATTAAGCGCATATACAGTAAGCATGTTACACAATTTAGACTGTTTATACACCATAAGCGGCCTATACCCTTTCTTATACATCATATCTTTCCAATGCACCCTTATACCTTTATGTGAATCGCTTGAAGTTACAAGAACACGTCCGTCACCTTTTAAAAGAAAAGGCAACATATAGTAAGTCAGCAGAAAGGGAGAAAGATGATTAAGGGCAAATTGTTGTTCGTAACCGTCTTCGGAAGTAGAATACCAGCTTCGGACGCAGCCAGCGTTGTTTATCAGGACATCCAGCCTTCCATCATGATTCTCATCAAGGTATACGCCCAATTCACAGGCAACCCGATTTACTTCAGACTGCTGCATAAGGTCAGCATGAAAGAATACAGTTTTGCTTTCAGGAAATTCCTCGTCAAACTGTTTTTTAACGGCAACACATTTTTCCATGGAATGCCCTACACCTATCACAGAATATCCGGTTCTGAGCAGTTCTTTGCAGACCGCAAAACCGATCCCGGAAGTTGCACCTGTTATTATTACTGTTTTCATATTCATTACCTATCTGACAAACCAGTTCCACTGATGCCAGAAACCTAATGCGCCGGCACTTAGCATAGATACCACAAACGCTGTTATACAGGACAATACAAATATGATCAGCGTTATCAAAGTAATGCTTCTAAGCAGCCTTCTTGCCTTGTCATTGAGTCTTGGATGCCTTGCCAGTGATGGGTAAACAGGTCCTCCTGCTAAAACAGACAGTGCATTTTTATGGAATCGGATGTATGAAAGCATAAGCTGCCGTGTGAATGAAAAGAAGTATACCGTTCCTACAGCCGACAGGATCGCAAGAGAAAACATACATACTGAAAATATGAGTGAACTCCAATACGGCATCTCAGGAATCAGGTTATAAACGTTTATATCACCGGCAAGGCATACACCCAGTGCAGTGAAAGAGACGGTCGCAATGGCCATAGCCACCGCCCAGGTCAGTAAAACGATGAAAAACGCTACAACGAATACATCAAAAAATGCAAGAGCGAACGCTGTCAGGACTTTGCCGCCTTTTGTTTTTCCCGCTGTCTTTATTCCTGGATCAAACTGCCTGGCGAGCATTTCTGGATCACCCAGTTTTGATGCGATCTCCTCTTCAGAATAACCGTCCTGCATTTTAAAACGGAAATGTGCTTCATATTCAGAAACGATATCATCGACATCCGTTATTTTATTTTCTTTCAAAGCTCTTGTTAATACACTTATAAATTCAGATCTGTTCATATTTATCCTCCTCAAGTAACCCAACTACGTTTTTTATGAACCCAAGCCATTCAGCTTTATCAGACAGATACATATTTCTTCCCTGTTCCGTTATCCTGTAATACTTTCTTGGCGGTCCCCCGCTGACTTCCGAAAGATATGTAGTCACATATCCTTCTGTTTTCAGATTGCGCAGGATAGGGTATACCGTACCATCGGAAATATCTATATGTTTAAGCAGATATTCCGATATATCATATCCATAACAGTCTCTTTTATAGAGCAGAGACAGGACACACAGCTCTATCACTCCTTTTTTATACTGTACATTCAAAATCCATCCTCCGTTGATGAATATCAAATTACTATACATTCACCACTACTATACATTGTATAATAGTTTTACCGCTTGTCAATAGTTTTATAAATATTATTATTGACACATACAGACTATCGTGATAGTATGCAGACGATGACAATAGTCTGAGAATGTAGAGGAGGCGTAGCATAAGAAAAGTAATAATATATCTGTTGATATTGCTCATACTGCTATCTTTGACCGCATGCAAACCGGCAGCGATAGCTGATAATGAACTGATGGTCGGTACATACAACACTTCTGATGGTTTTGCATCGGTAAAACTTGAAAAGGACGGCAAATTTATATTTTGCAGGAATATCGCAACAAGTTATTGGCCGAGCGGCAACTATGAAATCACTGGTTCCTCACTTGTACTGACCGCTTCAGAGGATGAAATATATGGTTTTTCAATTTCCGATAACAGTATCATATTTCAAAGCGGGACAGCAGCTGAGGGATTTATGGCTATCGGTACGGTCTTTACATATGATCCTGAATTTACAAAGTCATACGGTGGTACCAAGACCGGTGTGGAAGAATTTTTACTTCTTATTCCCGATCATGTCAGTACTTATAAAAACGATGCCTGTTACAATATAACGCCGGAATGTATCTCTGATACTACGGAATATGTTGTCTTCAAATTTGACCAAAGCTGCGAGTCATTTCTTCTTTATAAGGGAAAAGTTTACGAAATGGGTCTTTCTTTCGGTGGTTACGGTGTTATTGACATGGTAACTTCAGATCTGAACAAGGACCTGCAAGAAGAGCTCTATTTTACATATTCATGGGGATCAGGCATCCACCGTTCGCTTGCAGGGTGTTTTGATCCTGCAACAGAAAAGATATTACTGCCTGATTTTGCCAATATGGATATGGACATGATGCTGATAGCATCAGGCAATGATCTGTACCTGTACAACACAAAAATTGTACTGACGGATTTTGTAAACTACAAATTATATTCACAAGGATATACCGCTATGATCACTTTTGACGTTAACAGCGTATCAGTCCAACCGGCAGACTGATCCTATAAATTATAATCCCCTGCCGCTTCAGGCTGGTAAATGACTTTTTTTATATGCACATCAGTTTCACCTGAAGGTACTTGGCATTTTATGCTTTCGCCCTCGCTGTGTCCTAGTATCGCTGTCCCTATCGGAGATAATACCGACAGTTTATTATCTTCGATATCAGCTTCATTAGGATATACCAAAGCCACTTCCATTCCGTCACCATCAACATGCAGAAGCACTTTAGAATGCATTGTAACAACATCCCGTGATATCTGCTTTATATCCACTATTTTCGCTTTCCCTATTTCATTGTTGAGGTTTTTAACGAATCCTGTTGTTTTGGTATCCTCATATACGATATCATCTATAAGTTTTTTCAGTCTGTCTTTGTCCACTTCTGTCATAAATATGCTGCGTGGCTCCAGCTTCTCTTTTAATATTGTCATATATCCCTCCATGGTCATGGCATAGTATTTATGTGTCTTTGTTTCGTGATAAAGCTTGAAACCGGCTCGTAAAAATGCATTTATCGATCTTTCATTCTCTTTATGTATTCTCGCTATGAGTTTCTGCGTCCTCAACTCAAAAAAAGCGATCTTCATACTTTCCCTTATGGTGCTTGTTCCCAGTCTTTTACCGAAATTCCTGCTGTCTCCTATTACAATGACTATCTCAGTTTCATTTCCGTTATGTACAAGGCGGACAAAGCCTACAGGTACATCATTTTTATCGCGTGCCAGATAAAATCTGCCATTCTGATTGAAAATGTGCGTTAGAATATTTGTATTCACTCTTTCGATCATCTGCTGTATGCTTTTTGATGTATCATGCGTATCGCTCAGATACCGTATCACTTCATCATCTTTCAGCCACTGCATTATCCCGTATGCATCATCCCTTGTGATTTCGGGACATAAAAAAATAAAAGGCTCTACCATTTATAAGTTCCATCCTGTCGTAAATAATAAAAGCCTTCCATAGAAAATGCATATTCGCTATGACGGTTCTTTTGCTTGATACTATTTAAACAAATTTTACATCCCTTGTCAAGTACAAATATTGATTATGATTGCATATTTTCTGCAAATGGTTTCATGACCTTACAGCAATGTATATCCTGTCTTAATTATATGCTATCTGGTATAATCATGTTATACGGAGGTATGATGATGCTTGAAATTAAAAATGTCAGCCTGGTATTTGATGAAATGCAAGGTAAAGTGCAGGTACTGAAAGATATAAACCTGACTTTGGAAAATAAAAAGATATATGTGGTGACCGGTCCTAACGGCGGAGGAAAGACTTCCCTGGCAAAAGCCATAATGGGTATAAATCACATCACGAGCGGCCAGATACTGCTTGACGGACAGGATATAACCAAAAAAGAAATTTATGAACGCTCCAGATTGGGCATAGGTTATGCATTCCAGCAACCGGCGCGTTTCAAAGGAATGAAAGTACGTGAATATCTGCAGATAGCTTCCGGCAGCGTTGAACCTGTCGATGGCTGTCAGCTTATGTATGATGTGGGGCTCTGCGCACAGGATTACCTGGATCGGGAGATCAATGCAAGTTTTTCAGGCGGTGAACTCAAGCGTATAGAGATAGCAAGCATCCTTGCAAAAAAACTGAAAGTCGCAATATTTGATGAACCTGAAGCAGGGATAGATCTTTGGAGTTTTCAAAGGCTGACAAAGACCTTTGAGGACATGAATGCGAAGTATGACACGACCATAGCCATAATCTCTCATCAGGAGAGGATACTGAGGCTTGCCGATCAGGTGATACTTGTTGCCAACGGCGTCATATCTGAGATCACCAGCAAAGATAAATTTCTTAATGATATCGAATGTCTTGATGCCAGCTGCCTGTGCAGGCAGAACTGCGTAAAAGGAGGAACTGTAAATGCTGAATTCAATAGATAAAGCGCTTTTAGCTGAAATCGCTGATCTGCATGCGACGCCTATAGGTGCATATAATATTAGAAAAAACGGACAGGGTGTTGAACGTAATACGACAGCGAATATAGATATAGTGACCAAGAAGGATAAACCTGGTATCGATGTCATCATCAAACCGGGAACCAAAAATGAAAGCGTCCATATACCTGTGATACTGTCAGAGGGCATGAATGACCTTGTATATAATACTTTTGAGATAGGCGAGGATTCCGATGTCCTTATAGTCGCAGGCTGCGGAATACACAATTCCGGCAGTTCAAAAGCGCAGCATGACGGTATACATGAGTTCTTCGTCCGTAAAGGCGCGCGCATGAAATATGTGGAAAAACACTACGGAGAAGGCGACGGTAAAGGCGAACGCGTATTGAATCCCAAGACTATATTGAATGTGGGAGAAAATGCAATTGCCGAACTGGAAATGATCCAGATCAAGGGAGTCGACAGAACAGTAAGGGATACTGTTGTAAGACTGGAGAAAAATGCACGCCTTATCGTTTCAGAAAGGCTTCTGACGTATCTTGTCCAGACAGCGGAATCTGATATAACAGTGGAACTGCTTGGAGAGGATTCCACGGCACAGGTCGTTTCGCGTTCAGTCGCACAGAATGATTCAAGGCAGATATTCCATCTTAACCTGCGCGGATATGCAAAATGCCGTGGGCATATACAATGCGACTCTATCATAATGCATAATGCCCAGGTATCATCTATCCCTGAAATAAGCGCATTTTGTTCTGATGCACAGCTGATCCATGAAGCCGCTATAGGCAAGATTGCATCGGAACAGCTCATAAAGCTGATGTGCCTTGGCCTGACCGAAAAGGAAGCTGAAGATACGATATTAAAAGGATTTCTAAAATAACGGTCAATACATGTGATCTATGTTTGCTTTTGCCGCCTGTGTATGCTGGTCTTTCTTTAAAATACAGTATATCTTATCACCCTTTTTAAAGTTTGCTCCTGTCTGTTTGAAATGGAATGGGATTTTAGCATCGATACACTGCTGCCTTATATGCAGTATCCAGTCATAATCGCATATCCTTGCCTCATCCCCGGACTCCCCTCCTGCGATAACCGTTTCTATCGAAGGGCAGAGATATTCTGTGAGATCTACATCTGAAAGCAAAGGTTCGCAAATGATCATTTTATGCTTTATAGGAGCTTTAAGCAATATCGGCAAACGATAGTCAGCACGGTCCTGATTCTCCACTGTCGAACAGATAATGACATTATCATAACCGTCACCCCAGTCATCGGGTATGCACTCATAAAACCTGTGGATACGTTTTGTTATAATAAGGAAAGTCAGATCGCTTCGAAGCCTGATCATTTTCCAGACTTGTATCCTCCAGTCATCAGCTTCATCGAGAAAAAAATCAGAGGTGAAACATGTATACACTATACTCTCACCGTCAGGCTGCAGTTTATACTCACCTTTCCTGTTTTTTCTTACTGGTAAATCGAAATCAGCGTTTTTAGCGATGATCGAACTGTCTTTACCATGCCTTGCGTCTATCCTGTAAACATAACAGTTCAGACAACCTGCGCTTATTTTTTTACAGCCATGCCATGGATTCCATGATGCCACTGATGTATACCGCCTTTAGTGAAATTATATTACATTCGTGGTAACATATCACTGAAAGATACAATTTTTATAGTAAAAAGTCATATCTGCAATTGACATCACAGGAACATGATAGTATATTGTGTATGTCAATATCGGATACACGCAAATATTGATGCAGCGCGGATAAAACATGAATTTCGTGTTTTCACCGCAAATAAGACGTTCAATAAATATTTATTGAAATATAAAGAAACAGAGGTGATCAACATGGGAGATAAGAGTCCTAGAAAAGAAGAAAAGAAAAAGAAAAAAACAGATGTTAAGCCAGTAGTAGCAAAACCGGCACCGATGCCTGAACCGGAGTTAGTAAAAAAGGTAAGAAAAGAAAAATAACAGGTTGTGTATTACAGCTTGACAGCCTGCCATAATAGCAGGCGGCATAACGGATAAAATCGGAAGCAGTCTTTTAACTGCTTCTTTTTTATACATGATTTCCGATAAGTGATTTGACATAGGCATAACATGATAATATAATGTTGGTATTGGTATTTTACAGAAGAAAGTACTGACGCCATACGGAAAATCATATCGTTTCAGCCACTTTATAATGAAGTGTTGTTATGATTTCAACCGTATAAAATTGAAACAGAGGTGATTAAAATGGGTGACAAGAATCCAAAGAAAGTGATGAAAAAGAAGAAAGCAGAAGCAAAACCTGTTACAGCTTCGACAGCTGCCACACCTGCTCCGGCTAAGAAAAAGTAGAAACGGAATATCGGACTACTATGTGATTGGGTCAGTTTGCAATAATGATTATGGTGTATATCATCAGGCAAACAGTTTATGAACTTGAAAAGAGGTGATCATGTGATCGCCTCTTTTTTTATCCGATGGTCCTTATATCATGCTTTGGCTGTCATTATACTTTTTTCTTTATATATATCAGTTTCAGATTATTTTTCTTTATAGATTTGACTTCATACATTTTAAGAGAGGATATCAATGGAGTAAGCTTGTTGAATCCATAGTTTCTTACATCAAAATCTGAAAATCTCTTTGTAAGTATGTTACCGATATCGCTCAACGGACTCCACCCGTCATCATCTGATATATCATCAGCTATCGTTTCGATAGCTTTTTTCAGGGTCTCCAAAGGGGTTATCGATTCTTCACAGGGATTTTTCTCATTTGTCTTATTTTCTTTAGCAGGAACGGCAGATGATATTCCCTTCTCACTGCTCTTTGCCAGTATATCAAGGTATTTGAACTTGTTACATGCAGCTACAAATGCCGAAGGAGTCTTCTTCTCTCCCATTCCGACAACATCCATCCCCGATTCCCTCAGTCTGGATGCAAGCCTGGTAAAATCACTGTCGCTCGATACGATACAGAATCCTTCTACATTACGGCTGTACAATATATCCATTGCATCGATTATCATCGCAGAATCGGTAGCATTCTTTCCTGTCGTATATCCATATTGCTGGATAGGGGTAATGGAATAATTCAATAATATATTTTTCCAGGGTCCAAGCGCGGGTTTCGTCCAATCCCCATATATGCGTTTGTATGTTATAGTGCCGTCTTTAGCTAATTCATCGAAAATATATCTTAAATATTTATCTGAAACATTATCAGCATCGATTAGCACAGCAAAACGTTTTTCACCGTTCATTTGAATTCCTCCTCGTATGATCGTGTTATTCATATGTTATATTTTACTCTATTACAGTGAAAAAGCCAAATCAGGTTATGCTGTCCCTTAATTAATCACTTTTTTTATACATAACATATTTGCAATGGATATTGTGATAAAATATTGGCGTGCCGAAGATGGAACGGCATTCTTGGATCATGAAAAAACGGAGAATAATAAATGGATACTTCACTAAAATTTGGAAAACAGAAAATACATCTGATCGCAAATGCGCATATAGATCCTGTGTGGCTCTGGAGATGGCAGGAAGGTTTTGCTGAGATTTTGGCAACTTTCAGATCACAGCTTGACCGTATGGATGAATTTCCCGAATATAAGTTCACAAGCGCATGCGCTGCATATTATCAGTGGGTCGAAAATGTCGACCCTCTGATGTTCGAGCAGATCAGAAACCGTGTAAAGGAAGGAAGATGGTGTATAGCTGGCGGTTGGTTCCTTCAGCCTGACTGTAACATACCGTGCGGTGAGTCTTTCAGCCGTCATGGTCTTATAAGCCAGCGGTACTTTTTGGAAAAGTTCGGCATAATGGCGAAAACCGGTTACAATGTAGATTCATTCGGACATAACGGGATGCTTCCTCAGATACTCAGGAAAAGTGGAATGGACAGCTATATTTTCATGCGTCCAGAAAAGCATGAAAAAGATATGCCCGCGAATCTGTTTGACTGGCAGAGCCCGGACGGATCCGTTGTCCGCACATTCAGGATACCTATGTCATATGGCATGGCATGCGATCCGGAAAAATACAGGCTGCTGAATGAAAAAGCCGATGCTGAAGGCGTGCCGTACATGGGATTTTATGGTGTTGGAAATCATGGAGGAGGAGCGACGATAAAACTTTTGAATATACTGACTCCTTTAACAAAGGATCATAAAAACTTCGTATTCTCAACACCTGATGAATATTTCAGGGAAGTCGGAGATCTGAATGTCCCAATAGTTGCGGATGATCTTCAGTATCATGCAAAGGGATGTTATAGTGCTTGTACTCAGATCAAGCAGGGTAACAGATCATGTGAAAACAATGTCCTTACAGCTGAAATGATATCAGTGATGGCATCAAAGCTTTTCGATGTCCCCTATCCGAAAAAGAGACTGGCCAAAGCCTGGAAAAATATCCTGTTTAACCAGTTTCATGACATAATGGGTGGCTGCTCTATAAAGGATGCCTATACAGATGCGGGATATCTTCACAGCGAATCCATGAGTATAACCGAACAGGTCATTAATTATGCCATGCAGAAGATTTCATGGAACATCGATACGCTTATGGATTCCAATGTACTTGGATGCAAGGATAACTGGAGCAGAGTGTGGGAACATGATTCACTTGGCACTCCGATCATTGTTTTCAACCCTCTTTCATGGTCTGTTAAAACATCGATACAGATAAACGAATGCGCATCACTTGTGACCGACAGTCTCGATAATGAGATCCCGATACAGAAGGTACGGGGACCGCATACTAACGGCAAGGATAAGTACAACACGATATTTAATGCAGACATTCCTGCATACGGTTACCGCATGTACCGCATGTTCACACATAAGGAACCAGCCGGTGATGTGATCAACGGTATGGTATGCGACAGTACGTCCATAGAAAACGAACTTATCAAACTGACATTCGACCGTTTTACGGGTGCTCTTATAAGTTATTATGATAAAACAAAGGATCAGGAACTCCTTGCTAAAGATACCGAAGCCGCTGTATATGATGATTCCGATTATGATACATGGGCACACGGTATAAAGGCATTTGACAGGAAAATAGGTCAGTTTAAAAACGTAAGCGTGACAAATATCGAAAACGGACCTGTCCGCTCAATAATGAGGGTCGTAATGAATTATGGTGATTCCATGCTATGTCAGGATTATATGATCTTAAGCAATGATAAGCGGGTCACAGTCAGAGCCCGCGTGGATTTCAGGGAAAAACACAGGATATTTAAAATCATTATTCCGGTCAATGTAACTGAACCAAAGGCATACTGTGAAATGCCGTACGGATATATAGAACGCAAGACTGACGGTGACGAACAGTCAGGGCAGAAATGGATGGCTGTTATTGGTAAAAAAGGCGGATTAGGTTTTGCCAACACATCCAAATACAGTTTTTCCGTCAGTGATAATGTATTTGCCCTTACAATACTGAGGACTGCCATATATGCGGACCATTTTGGCGATCGCGATGAATTCGTTGACTACATGGATCTTGGAGTGCATGATTTCATATACACTATGTTCCCGTATGAATCTTTGGAAGCATCTGCAAAAAACGCATATGAACTGAATATGCCGGTGCGACATATCATAGAAACTTTTCATCATGGCACGCTCGGTGGTGTATTGGAAGGAATATATGTATCCAGTGGCAACATCATCGTTACTGCAATAAAAGATGCTGAGGATGAGGATGGTACGATATTACGTGCATATGAATCCAGCGGTGAGGATACTGATGTTGTCATCACTTCCCCTCTTTGGAACACAAAGATAGATGCACACTTTGGCCATAATGAGTTCAAGACATTCAAAATAGCAAAGGACGGGACAGTCACTGAGGTGGACCTTCTGGAAAGGTAGATGCATACTGCATGAATTATTTATCAGCAAGGATACAGATCATCCTTGCTTTTTTTATACTGAAAATCTGATCTAAAAGATTTAAAAACATATCTTCTCTTATATTTCGATTTTTGTCTAACTATTAGTATTGACATCAGTCTAACTATATGATAATTTATCACATAAGGAAAGAAGGATAACAGGTCATGGCAGGCTCTACTTCATATAAGGAATTAAAAACACAGAAGCAATATCTCAAGATGATCGTCGCAAATATCATAAACAGATTCGGTGATTCCATTGATGCGATCGCTATCAGCTGGATAATGTATGAAATAACCGGCAGCGCTGCATTGATGGCACTGATAATAGGTCTTAACTACATCCCTACGATCGTATTACAGCCAATATTTGCAGTATATGTGGAACGTATGAACAAACGCAGGATAATGGTCCTTATGGACATTGCAAGAGGCCTGTGCATGCTTGCAACAACATTACTGTTTATGACAGGTACCCTGACTCCTGCCCTTCTTGCGATCGTGACTATACTGAATTCTTCATTTGAAGCTTTCCGTGTTCCTGCAGGGATATCGATCGTTCCCTCAATATTAGATGAAGAGCATTATACAACCGGCACTGCGCTCAACAGTACCTTAAGCCGTGTAGCAGAGATCATAGGCCTTGCATCAGCAGGATCGGTGATAGTATTGATCGGGGAGAGCGGAGCGCTTATAGTCGATACGGCAACATTCTTTATATCCGCCCTCATCATATCTTTCATAAAGTACAAGGAAGAAATACATGAAGCGATATCAAGTATATCCGAATTAAAAAAAGATCTTGTGGAAGGCGTAAAATATATATTACATAATAAACTGCTTGTCGCGCTTTTCATGCTGGGGATGCTGCTGAACTTCTGCATGGTCCCGTTGAATTCCCTTGGTACCGCATATGTCTCTGACGATCTTGGCCAGGGAGCGGATTTCTTTTCATACATGCAACTGTCATTAGTGATCGGTCTGGCGATCGGTTCTTTTATCACGCCAAAACTGCAGAAGATCAAAAATATCTCGCTGATGGTCATCAGCGGTATCATTGCATCATTTGGAGTGATACTTCTTGCACCGCTTGCATTAAAAAATGGATCAGCAGCCTGCCTTGCCGGCGTTCTGGGAGCAACTGTTGTCATAGGGATGGGTATAGGCGTGCAGAGCGTCATATACTCGGCAAGTTTCATGAAAAATGTTGATAAGAAATTCCTTTCGAGGATAGGCGGCCTTATAAACTCCCTTCTGTGCGCGGCAATGCCGTTAGGCTCTTTCCTGTGCTCGATCGCATCGTATTATCTTCCTGTCAGGACGGTATTCCTGATATTCGGCATCCTGATGTTATCGCTATATGTGGCTATATCCAGGATAAAAATATATAATTCGATATAAGGAGATGATCAAATGAAAACTGATATCATACTTGCACCCGATCCTAAATATGAAGCATTATGTATACTTGAAAGAATATCAACGTCAATTGAAGATGACGGTTATATGTGGACGGATATGCAGGTGACTTGCAAACACTATGAAACCAAACTTCACTTGTCAGGTGAGGAATCTGCCAAATACCTGTTCCCTATACAGAAAGTATATGATCATGTTAAAAACCGTCTGGAACCGTTGATGGATGATACCAGACGATTATTCACAAAGATCGCAAATACCGATCTATCTGTCGCCCGCCTTATCTTTGCCTGCGACAGAGAGATAATCAAAAATAATGTT
>JBAYNV010000052.1:0-12567 GCA_041678685.1 Clostridia bacterium | reverse complement strand
CATCTTCTTCATATATCTGTTTTACTTTCTCGCGGTTTTTCCCATCCATATCCATTTTATACAGATAGAATTTCATGCTATATATATCAGATGATACATAGTATATATGGTCCTTGTAATATGCTATAGGCTTATTTTCACCAATAAATGCATCACAGTTGTCATATTCATGGCTACAATCCGTTTTAGTGCATAACTTCAGGTATTTTGTCGTCCCATATTGCGAGTAGTACAGGAAATTATCGGATTGATTGTAATATATCCCATATGGGGTTTCCATATAGGAGCCTCGGAGAATGCCCTTTTGCCGCATAGTGGTGTAATACTGATCAGGTTCTAAAAGATCCGGTTGCAGTATGATAAATCCATCGCTATTGTCAGGATCACTGGCAAGAGGTTCTTCTGACATAACTAACGGGCTATAGCATGCGGACAGACATGCGGAAAATATTACCATAATCATCAGTATCAAACAGATTTTTCTTTTCATTGATATAACTCCCTTATTTTGAATATTCTGACATGAATGTTAGCATGTGACTGTTAAGTTATTTGTTTTTGTACATAAATAATATGTGTATGGATAAATAATGTCAAGTATTTTCTGTTTACAAACTATAAATGCTTAGTGTAAAGATTTATGTGAATTATTTGTTTAAACAGATCCGTATTGTAAATGCGATCATAAAGCAATAAAAAAGGCACTTTCTTTACGAAAATGCCCTTGCAGATGTATAAACTATATATCTATTCCTCGTCGAACTGGTCTTTCCCGGCTCCGCATGTCGGGCATACCCAATCTTCCGGTACATCCTCCCATTTTGTTCCCGGTTTTACTCCGTTGTCCGGATCTCCCAGAGCTTCATCGTATACATAACCGCAGACCGTACATACATATTTTTTCATATCAATGCCTCCTTTATATTATTTACATTTAATTTATCACTTATTTTACGTCGGTCATCCAAAGGCCGTGAAGATTGCAGTATATGAAAGCCTTCCGGATCATATCGTCATCAGTCAGAATAAATTCTGTTGTAGGCTTATCATCAGGTGCAAGGACTTTACGCTGCCCGCCTTTTTCCGTCTGAATATACACCCACATTATATAGTGTTCCCTGATCATAGGATGAGGTAATGAACCGATATCAACTGTAACTCTGTTTCCATTCACCTTAACAACAGGAACATGTTTTTCCTTCGTAGCATCTGTTGTATTAGGTATCAATTCGGTCATTTTTTCACCGCAGCAGATCAGTGGCGCGCCTGCGTTGTTTATGAGCCCTAAAATATTCCCGCAGTGCTTACAGATATAGAATTTTTGCTGTTCTCTTGTCATGTGCTATCTCCTTTACATATTCATTGTTATAATAATTATATATTAGTTGGGAATTTTATGTCCAGAATAATTTACCCTGTCTTTATTGACTTGCCTGGACCATTATTGTACAATCCTCAACATATCATACATTGGATGGAGGATGGGATGACCGAATATATGCATGCATTGAAAGTTAAGTGGCAAAACTCATCCTTTGTGCGTACTTTCAATATGCAGGACGATAAAGCAAAAGGCCGAAGCTACATCCTAATCTCATCTATTTTAAGCTCGATAGCAGGACAGTTGAGCGGAGGCATATTCTATACAGGTTTCCTTCTCAGTTATGGGATCAATACTGTAAATATAGGGATAATCACTTTTGTGCCTGCACTGACAAGACTTCTGTCAATGTTTTCACCGTTCATACTTGAAAGATTCAGAAAGAGAAAAGGTATACTGACCGCTCTGGGCATGTTGGCCAGCGCTATCAATATTCTTGGCATAACGCTGCTGCCTGATCTGATACAGACGGAAACAGGAAGAGTGATAGGTTTCACATGTCTTGTTACGCTGTCATCAGCTATTTCCGCAATAGTCGATCCGGGGTATTCCACATGGCACGCTCAGTTCCTGCCGGAAGAAACACGCATGGACTATTTTACCCTGTCTTCATGCATAAACAGTTTTCTGACAAGCGGTATAGTTCTTGTCCTATCAATAGTGACCGACTCATTTGCAGGTTCTCCAAAACAGCTGGAAATAATAACAGGCTTCCGATATGCAGCTCTTGTAATATCGATACTGCACTTTATTGCTTTGGCGATACCTAAAGAATTTCCATATCAGAGAAGTAAAGAGAAGATTAAGATAAGCGACATAATAGTGCTTCCGTTTCATAATAAGAAATTCCTGCATACAGTCATGCTTATCGGATTGTACTATATAGGGACGAACCTTACAGCAGCCTCCATAAATATATTCATGCTTCAGGATCTGGGCATAAGCTATACTACGATCAATTTTATAAATGCGATATATTTCCTTTTCTTTATATTCTTCGGTAATATGTGGAAGAGGCTTATCAAACAGAAGTCATGGTTCAAGACTTTTGCGATAGCACAATTCATGCAGGGTCCCACATACCTGCTATATGCTTTTGTTACACCGGGCAACAGTTCATGGCTGTGGATAGCTATAAGGCTCATTCAGCATGTTATAGGGGTAGGATGCAACTCCGTGCTGGCTTCCATGGTTTATGTCAACCTGCCAAATAAGGATCAGACAAACTATATGTCTTTTTATTCGATACTGATAAATTTTTCATCTTTCCTGAGTATGATGCTTGGAACGATGTTTATTTCAGGCATGGGTGAAAAAACACTTAACTTTTTAGGGTTTGAGATGTCAGGAGTACCGATACTGCTGTTCATGACCGGTATTTTTCAAATATTAGTAGGAGTATTGTTTGTTCGGTTCAATGATCACTTACAGCCGGATAACAGGCTTGAAAACTGATTTTATCTAATGATATATATAGTCTGTTTTTTCATATACAAATAGTGTATAATTAATGGAAAAGAGGAGTGAATAATATGCGTGACGGGTTTATAAAGGTAGCTGCTGCAAGTCCTAAACTTGAAGTGGCAAACTGCGGATATAACAGCGACAACATAATAAGCGCTATAGACAAGGCACATAAAGAAGGTGTTTCTGTCATTGTTTTCCCTGAATTATGCATAACCTCCTATTCATGCGATGATCTGTTCAAGCAGGATGTGTTATTGAATGCCGCATATTCATCACTGCTGAAAATATGCGCTTCGACAAAAGGGCGCGAGATGGTCGCTGTCGTAGGTCTTCCCGTGAATTCCAATGGCTTACTGTATAATTGCGCGGCTGTTTTGTGTGATGGAGCGATCTTAGGTATCGTTCCAAAATCATATATACCCACTTACAGTGAATTTTATGAAAAGAGGCATTTCAAAGAAGCGCCTAAGGATAATACGGAAACAGATATATTGGGAATAAAGATACCTTTTGGGACAAATATACTTTTCGAATGCAGGGAAACAAAGGAACTTGTACTGGCAGTGGAAATATGTGAGGATCTGTTTGCAACGATATCGCCAAGTTCATACCACACTCTTAACGGAGCCACAGTAATAGCAAATCTTTCAGCGAGCGATGAGGTATTAGGCAAAGCAGGTTACAGAAGGTCCCTGACAGAATCCCAATCAGGTAAATGCATCTGTGCATATATATACAGCAATGCGAATCCAAGCGAATCAACTACCGATGTAGTCTTTTCCGGACACAGCATCATCGCCGAAAACGGCGTCATACTTGCTGAAAGCAAGCCTTTTGGACCGGAATATACTGTCACAGACATTGATCTTCAGAGGCTCGTAAACGACAGAAGAAATCAGACATCCGTCAGGGAAATAAACAAAGACAGGGAATATATACATATTTCTTTCAGTCTGAAGGAAAAAAAAACTGAATTAATAAGGAAAATCAGCAGCCATCCTTTTATTCCGGAAGATACCGAAAAGCTTATAGAAAGGTGCAATGATATTTTTGACATACAGTGTACCGGATTAAAAAAAAGGATGGAACACTCAAAAAGCAGGACCGCTGTAATAGGCATATCAGGCGGACTGGATTCGACTCTTACGCTTCTTGTGACATACAGAGCATTTGAAATGATGGGTAAACAGGCAAAAGATATCATATGTATCTCAATGCCATGCTTTGGCACCACCAAAAGGACAAAGGATAATGCTAAAAAACTCAGTGAGCTTTTAAATACGGATTCCCGCGTGATCGATATCTCAAAAGCAGTAAAAGGACATCTGAAGGATATAGGGCACAGCGGTCTGGAATACGATGCAGCATATGAAAATGCGCAGGCGAGAGAACGCACCCAGGTATTGATGGATGTGGCGAATATGACAGGAGGCATCGTCATAGGGACAGGTGATCTTTCGGAGATCGCTTTGGGGTGGTGCACATATAACGGAGACCACATGTCGATGTATGCCGTGAACACATCAGTTCCCAAGACTCTGATACAATATATCGTGAGGAATGTTGCGGATTACAGAGGCGGTGAACTCAGAAAAGTACTGTATGACATTCTTGATACCCCCATAAGCCCTGAGCTTATCCCGGCTGATGACGGAGAGATAGTGCAGAAAACGGAAGATATAGTCGGACCTTATGAACTGCATGATTTTTTCCTTTATCACTTCATGCGCTGGGGATCAGGTCCAATGAAAATATTCAGACTTACAAAATATGCATTCCAGGGCAAGTATACTGATGAACAGATAAAGAAATGGCTGACCGTATTCTATAAAAGGTTTTTTGTTTCACAGTTCAAGAGAAGCTGTTCGCCAAACGGCCCCAAGGTCGGTTCCGTCGCATTATCCCCAAGAGGGGACTGGCGCATGCCAAGCGATGCTTCCGTTGCTGAATGGCTCAGTGAGATAGAAAAAATATAAAGCACAAATCGATCGTATAGGAGTAAAAACATGGAAAGTGTAATGGAATATCTCAGGGAACTGACACCGGTCACTATGGTCATAAGATTACTTCTTGCACTTGTTATAGGAGGTCTTGTCGGTATACAGAGGCAGAGGCACGGAAGGGCAGCAGGCTTTCGTACTCATATAATAGTATGCTTGGGAGCAACGCTTACGACAATGACCGGGATGTATCTTGTGGATGAGATCGGCATGGTAAATATAGATCCTCTCAGGATAGGCGCTCAGGTGATGTCAGGCATAGGCTTTCTGGGGATAGGCACGATCATCATAACAGGCAATGTACACGTAAAAGGCCTTACCACGGCAGCCGGATTATGGTCGATCGCGGCAGTGGGTCTGGCTTTAGGAATAGGATTTTACGAAGGAGCTCTGATATGCGGAGCATTGCTTGTGTTAGTCATATCATACTTCACGAATTTCGGAGCAAAAAGATTAAAGATAGATACATACATTGAGATATCAGGGTGTGCGAATATCAACGGTACTCTTAAAGCCATCATGGATAAAGGGTATTCCATTGATAATATCGATGTTCAGAACGCAAAAAGCGGAGTAGAAGGGAATATAGGCTTTTCTATAGTGATCGGTATACCAAGAAAGACGGATCCGATCGAAATAATGAACAGCATAGCGCAAATAGAAAATGTAGTATTAGCGATAAAGTGCGATTAAATGTTTATTGAACAGGCAGAAGAAAACCAAATACCCGTATTTAATATTTCAGACAATCCTGACGGATATCTTAGATTCTATATAAAGAAATATGACCTGACCGACGGGACCCCTTTTATTCATTCTCATGACTGTATACAGATAAACTATGTATACTCAGGAAAAGCGAAGCATTTGATACACGGCAGGGAATTCGATCTTGTTAAAGGGGACATATTCGTTATACCTCCATATATCGCGCACATGATAAAGAGCATAGAGGGACAGGATGCAAAAATAGTGGAATTCGAGTTTGACCCGAAATTCATAAACGATACATTCAGTGATCTTAAAAAAGGCGAAGCTTTCTGGGATTTTGCATATATCGAACCCTTTCTTGTCGAAGAGGATCTTGTAAAGCCCCGGTTCAATCTTGTAGGCAGGATACAGACGGAAACTGAGAATTTATTAAATGAGGCACTCAGGGAATACAGCGAAAGAAGGCCCGGATTTGATCTTATAATCCGTTCTTTGCTTTTAAAGCTTCTTGTTCTGGCAGGCAGAGAATTTACCGAAAATATAAGCAAAACAAAATCAGCAAAGATATTTGAGAGGCATAATGATGCTTTAAGAGGAGCGATAAAGTATATCGAAGAGAATTTCACTGAAGATCTGAGCATTGATGAGGTGGCAAGGATGTTCCTGCTTTCACCGTCATTTTTCGGGTATCTGTTCAAGAATCTGACTTCAAAAACATTCACCGAATATATAACAGGTCTTCGTATAGCCAAGGCTTCGCAGATGCTCAAAACAGGTGACCGGAAGATAACGGATATTTGCTATGAATCGGGTTTCAATAACATAAATCACTTCAACAGGACATTCAAGCAGATAGTAGGCCTGTCTCCAAGCGCATACAGAAAAGCCAACTGAGTATTTAAAATCAATAATCCAGTGAAAAATGCAAAGAATATCCTCCAAATGCGGTGTATCATTTATATGATATAATAATTGTTAATCGGAGGTTTGATATGAGTGAATTGGCGTTATTTGGTGGAAAGCCTGCAATAGATGCATCTGTTGTTCCTGAAAAGTTATTTCATTGGCCTATAATAACAAAAGAAGATGAAGATGCGGTACTTGATGTTTTAAGAAGAGGCGTTATGTCCGGCCTCGATGTGACGGAAAAATTCGAAAAGGAATTCGCACATTGGCAGCAAAGGAAATATGCCATCGGTTACTGCAACGGGACAATGGCATTACAGGCTGCAATGTACGCATGCAAAATGGGCATAGGAGACGAAATGATCTGTCCAAGCAAAACATATTGGGCGTCTTGTCTTCAGGCATTCAATCTTGGCTCCACTGTTGTATTTGCCGATATAGATGCGACAACGCTCTGCATAGATCCAAAAGATATCGAGCGCTGCATAGGACCAAGGACGAAAGCGATCATGGTAGTACACTATGTAGGGCATCCTGCAGATATGGATCCCATAATGGAGATCGCAAACAGATACGGTCTCAAAGTGATCGAAGATGTATCCCATGCGCAGGGAGGATTGTATAAAGGAAAGAAACTCGGAACATTCGGGGATGTGGCTGCAATGTCCATAATGAGCGGCAAGTCGCTTGCAGCCGGTGAGATGGGAATGCTGGCTACAGATGACAAGGAAATGTATGACAGAGCAATGGCATACTGCCATTATGAACGCAATAATCCAAAATACATCTCAACAGACTATCTGAAGGATTATGCATCCATGCCTCTTGGAGGCGTCAAAGGAAGAGTCAATCAGCTTAGTTCTGCGGTAGCAAGAGTACAGCTCAAATATTACGATGAGAGGACCGCTGAGATCAGAAAAGCAATGAAGTATTTCTGGAGCCTTTTAAAAGGAGTACCCGGATTAAGGCCTCATATGGTCGATGAGTCAGACGGATCTAATATGGCAGGATGGTACAGTCCTCAGGGATTGTATTATCCCGAAGAGCTTGAAGGCCTTTCTGTTGAACGTTTCTGCGAAGCGGTAGGAGCTGAAGGATTCGGTTCAAGCGTAGGGGCTAATAAACCGCTTCATATGCACAATATATTCAAAACCTATGATGGCCTTAATATAGGAAAGCCTGCAAGGATCGCATATGGCAGGGATGTACGTGAACTGGATAAGCATATAAAAGTAGCACAGGCAGTACAGGTATACTCCATTCCGTGGTTCAAACACTATATGCCCGAATATATAGAGATGTATGCAAATGCATTTAAGAAAGCAGCCTTGAATTACAGGGAGCTGCTTACAGGGGATGAAAACAGAAAAGAGGAAGGAAGATGGTTCTTCTACTCTGACAAGAAGGAAACAAAATGAGGGGGAAAGATATACGATTCGGAATAATCGGATGTGGAGGTATCGCAAATACGCATGCTGAAGCTTTGCTGACCATAAAAGGCGCAAAGCTTATAGGCGTATGCGGGGGAACTCCCGAAGAGCCAAAGGAGTTTGCCGCAAAATACGGCATAAAGAGTTACAGCAGTACCGACGAGTTGCTTGAAAGCGATGATATAGATGCAGTATGCATCTGTACCCCGAGCGGGCTTCATGCTTCCATAGCCATAAACGCCGCAAAACATAAAAAGAATGCGATAATAGAAAAACCTCTTGCCCTGACAAAAGAAAGCGCAATGAATATAATAACGGCGTTCAGGGTAAACGACGTCACAGGTTCGGTCATATCACAGCTCAGATTCTCAACAGATATAAGGGAAGCAAGAGAAATGATAAGATCAGGAAAGCTTGGAAATATCATAATGGCAAATCTGGTAATGAAGTATTCGCGTTCGCAGGCATATTATGATCAGGGAAACTGGCGCGGTACATGGAAGCTCGATGGCGGCGGAGCTCTGATGAATCAGGGAATACACGGAGTCGACATGCTTCTGTTCCTGTTGGGTGAAGTCAAAAATGCACATGGATATATACGTACTCTGACGCATAAGATAGAAGTTGAGGATAATGTTGCAGCCATACTTATATTTAAAAGCGGAGCGCTTGGCACCATAATCGCATCCACTTCAATGAATCCCGCGAAAAACAAATATATAGAGATACATGGGGAAAAAGGCACTATCATCATTGAAGAAGACAGGATCAGAAACATATATATAGAAGGCGAAAAGGAATACATCTGTGATGTGCAGGCCGCTGAATCTGCGACCAATCATCTTGTAAAAGCAAAAGGCCATATACAGCAGCTGCAGGATTTCACTGAGGCTTTACAGGAACACAGAGCTCCGTATGTGACGCTCGAAGACGGGATGCGTGCTGTGGACCTTATAACTACCATTTACGGATCGTCAAAGACCAATACTATATACCACAGATAATTAATAAGTTATAGAAGCATAGCCATATAAACAGGCAGATGTATGATTCCATCTCTTATTGATACATCTTAAGTATAAAGTACATAAGAATTTCCTATTTTGCTGGAAAATTTGTGTCGGAATTTGTCTAGTGACACATGGGATATATTCCGACCGGATTTAACCTCAATGGGTACAACCTTCTTTTCCTCAGTGATAAGAAAATCTATACTGAAAAATCCTCCTGACTACTATCTGTTAAAATCCGAATTTGGAAACGGCGATATAATACTGAGAGAAATCAACAACTGAATTCTATCGGTTTTTCTGTATCTTGGTATTCCATATCAGATAATTCAGTATCAAAGATACGACACCCAGTATCAGACATATTATATAACTTAGTACGAATGTAGATATATTCTCGTGAGGAGAAAGCAGTTTTGCTGCTGAAAAGTACTCCATGATTTCTCCTCCCATTATTACTATTGAAGCAGGTAATATAAATATTGCAAGCGATACTATAACAGCAGCATTTACTTTGGAGCACAGGTTTGATACTAACAATACCATAAATGACACTGTCAGAAGAACAACAAGACGAAGCAGATACATTAATACAAGATAAGATAAAATTGACATCCTAAAGGGAAATTCGCTCATTATGCTCTGAATGGGAGCCGAAAAGGAATGCAAGCTGCCATATACCCGTGTAGTATGCAGTATTTCAAATCCATAGACTATAAGCCACACTACAGTTGTCAGTATGCAGGCTGATACTGTCTTTTTTCTCCATAAAACTGATCTGCCCTTATCCGTACTGCATAAAAGGTATTTCATTTTCTGCTGATGCTCATATGCAAACACGCCAGCTATCATAACTGATGTGAATAATATAGCTATTATTCCGGTTTTTCTCTGATAACCTTCTATATTTTTATTCATAAGGGCATCATATACTGTACTGTCCAGTATCCATAATCCTGTACCATTTTTTGCCTCGGCTTCAGCTTTCATAACCGAAAGATACTGAATTTTTGTAGCTTCATTAACGTTTCCTCTTTCCATTTCAGCATATGCGATTTCCATCTGTTCATCGATTTTAGAAAGAGTATCATCAGTTACTTCACCGGTAAACATACTCTCGAAATACACTAAAGTGCCGTCATATTCTGATGCATTGATTGGAGGATATGATGAAATAAATATTGCCCATAATAAAAGCACAGAAATTACAAAGATACCTTTCTGTATCCAGAGGATTTTGTGAAGCTCTGTAAAAAACAGCCTGAAGCGGTCGGCAAATCCAGCTCTGAATTTAAGTATTCTGTCATACAATCTAAGTAATGGATTAGGAGTTGAAAACGGTTTTTTCTTATGATGAATGATAATACAGCTGACAGCGAAAATAACAATGGCAGCAGGTATCATATATGTTGTTAAAGTGCTGCCGTTCACAGGATAACCTGATATATTTATATTTAGATACCTCGTATATATCCTGCTATAGTTAATCATTGCGAATATGTTAACGAACCTTAGAACAGCAATTGCATAACTGTCCGGTATCAGTGCGAAAAGGGTATACTCAGTTCCTAAGAACAGGGCGGTTATCGCTACACCCAATGATGTATTGGATACAGCCAGCATAAGCATGTAGATTATCAAGGATATTACCCATGTCCCTATAATCTTAAATACAAAAAAGTTTATCAGGAAAGTGCCGACAGTAAGAGGCTGTGACACACCCTGGAACATGCTCATAGACTGGATGGGATGCGACATGTCTCCAAATCCGTCATATGTAATCCCAGCGGTTAAAAATCTGCCTCCAATAAGAAAGACTGTTGCAATGACTGAGCAGATAAACAGTATAAAAACTCTTTTAGCGGCAAGAGTTGATCTGCCCTCCGGATAAGCGTATATGAGAGGCCAGAGGCCCTTTTTCCTTTCCTGAATCAATAACAAAACAATGACCATCATATATGCTAAAATACTGTAATCTGAGATGCTGTCGGTAAACAGGGAAGTAATGGCAAGGTCATTATCCAGTGAAATTTCAGTAATATGTATTGAAGAAAAATCATTTACAGTCTTAATAATGTTCCTGTATGAAAATGAATTCGGATCAGAAAAAATACTCACAGTCTTCATATTCTCAGCATTTTCCCTCATTGTATTTAAATATTCAGGATACTCTATCAGATAGTTAATCTTTTCTATAAGCTTATTGCAGACGTCTATTGTTATATATGCTTTGTTTACCGCCTGCTCGGAAATATCAACCTTGCCGTTTTCTATGTCATTAATCATCTGCTCGCCGTACTTTTTATAGTAATACTCAGCTAATAGTTCCTTTCGTTCCATATCCTTGCTATTTAACCAGTCTGGAATGAATATTTTACCTTCTGACTGTAACTTCAAATTATTCAGATAAGAAATAGCCTCGGCATTATCCATAGCTTTGCATGTATTCATGACTTGGGTATAATGGCTGGTATATTCAGATAATGTGTATCTGTCTCCTCCAGGATCAGATTCCCAGAAAAAGATGAATATATTTACAAATATTAAGAATGCGATACAGATGATATTGGTTCTGGATACTATGATTCGCTTAAGTTCCTGCATTTTATTCCTCTTTATGTATGATCTTCAAGTATGCTTCCTCCATATTTTTAGAAGAAGTATCCTTAAGTATCTGCTCAGGTTTCCCGCTAGATGCTATATGTCCATTTTTCATGAATATTACATAATCCGCAATGGATTCCACATCCGATGTTATGTGGGTGGTTATAAGAACGATTTTGGATACAGCAAGATGCCCTATATATGTTCTGATTCTTACTCTTTCCTCAGGATCTAATCCTGCAGTAGGCTCATCAAGCATTAGAATGTCAGGTTTCCCAAGCAATGCCTGAGCTAAAAGCACCCTTTGGCGCATACCGCCTGAGAAGGAACTTAATTTTTTATGCCCCACATCAGAAAGATTGACAACAGATAGAAGCTCATTAATCTGAACTCTTGCTTCTTTTTTAGGTATACCTTTTATTTCTGCCATATAGCTCAAAAAGCCTTTCGCACTCATCTGGTCATACATACCTTGTGACTGAGGCATAAACCCAATTATCTTTCGGAATGATCTGCCTAAATGCAATATATCCTTACCATCATAAAGTATCTGCCCGCTGGGGCGGGAAATGTTATCAGTTATGAGATGCATTAAAGTGCTTTTACCTGCGCCATTCGGACCTAATATGGCATATGTCCCTTCTTTAAAGGTGTAATTAAATTTATCTAGAGCCAGTTTCTCCCCATAATTCTTGGAAAGATTCTCTATATGAAGTTCCATTTAAAGCTCCTTTCATTATCCATTATATATTCTATCAAAAAATCAATCCTCAATCTTATGGAACATCAGATTACCGGTCCCTATCTCGGACTTGTCTATGTAGTAATCTGGTTTTACATCAAAGTTGGATGTAAATATTATATACCCATCTACATCACCAACGAATCCGCCGGTTCCATACACCTTATCGAATTCAACACTGTCGATGAGGTTGTAGTCCCAGTCATATATGTAAAGAATCTGATTCGTAAAATCCTGTGGTTTACTGTTGCAATGTATTAGGTATATATAATCAGGATAATATAAAGCACTGCATATGCCTTCGTTTTCAAACTCT